>JBFYTT010000045.1:0-10602 GCA_041300425.1 Roseiflexaceae bacterium | reverse complement strand
AGGCCAAGCGCCTCATCGGGTTGGCTCGTGACGGCAAACTCGGCGCCGAAAACCTGTCAGGCGGCACGTTCACCGTGAGCAACCTCGGCATGTACGGCGTGAGCACCTTCGATGCAATCATCACCCCACCCCAATGCGCCATTCTGGCAGTCGGTGCCGTCCGTCGCACGCCGGTATTCAAGGGCGACAGCACCGAGGTCGTCGCGGCCAACATCTGCTCGATTACCCTGTCGGCAGATCACCGCATCACCGACGGCGCCGAAGCAGCCCGCTTTGTCGCCGAGATCAAGCGCCTCATCGAAAATCCGTTGTTGATGCTTGTCTAGTGGTTGTAGCAACGCACCCCCGGCGCAGCGCGCCGGGGGTGCGTTTTGTTGTGTGCGTGCGATTATTTGGCTTGTTCGTCGATATGGCGCACGATGTCGCTCATCGACAAAATGCCTGTGGGCCAGACGCGCCCGTCGTTGCGTTCTTCGACGACGACCAAGCGATGGACGTGATTGCGGTTGAGGGACCGGATGGCTCGGTCGAGGTCCATATCGGGCATGCAGGTAATGACACTCTGGGTCATAATCGAGCTGACGGGCCCGTTCATGACTGTGTCATAACTCGCGCCTTCCTTCCAAGCGCTCAGCAGGTCGGTTTGCGACAGAATTCCTGCCAAATAGCCTGGACCATCTGTCACGACGACGGCATGGATGCGATAACGTTTGATCATCGCCAATGCCTCGGCTACGGTAGTCTCGGTTTGGCACGAGATGACTCCGACATGCATTGCATCGCTGACTCGTTGTTTTGTCACGGTAGTCGTCCTTTTGTTCTATAGTCGGCACAAGCAGTGCTTCTATCATATAATTACCTACGTACAGGCAATCATAAACGATGTATGCGATATATGCGAGGAGTAGCCGTAATGGCCGATACAAAACGGATGCAAGCCGGCGACGTCACCCCTGAGTGGTTGCAATCACTCTCGTACACACTGGTACCGTCGTCTAAGCCGACGACCATTGACGGCGTCTACGTCAAAGACCTCAAAACCCATTTGGACGGGCGCGGTGACGTCATCGAGCTCTGGAGCAAGTCCTGGGTCGAGAAGGAAGGTCTTGTCGTGCCCGAGCACGTCTACCAGAGCGCCACCGACTATGGTGTCACCAAGTGCTGGCATCTCCACAATGTGCACACCGACCAGTTCACGGTTACCCGCGGCAAACTGCAGGTCGTGCTGGTCGACATTCGACCATGGTCACCCACCTTTGGGCACGTCAATTCGGTTATTTTGGGCACCGCCCGCCCCAAGCTCATCAAAATCCCACCGATGGTGATGCACGGCTGGAAGGCCCTGCATATGCCCGAAGTGATTGTCGTCAACTTGCAATCACACATCTACGACCCAGTCGATGAGTTCAAATTCGAATGGGACTGCGTGCTCAAAGAAGCATGGGAACCGCTCAACGGCTAGCGCATCTCGATGGCATGCGGGATATGTTCGATGTGGTCACCCGAGAGGGTGACCACATCTATGCGCCAATCACACTGCTCCAGGCCGTGCTCCTGCAGGTAGCAGTATGCACTAGCGGTCAAACGGGCGATTTTGCGCGTACCGATCGATGCCCGTGCTTGATCGAGCGTGCTTTTGCGCACTCGCACCTCGACAAACACGACCGTTGCGGCGTGCCACGCAACCAGGTCCAACTCACCGTAGCGACAACTCCAGTTGCGCGCCTCAATGACAAAGCCGCGGCGTTCCAAGAACGTCGCGGCTCGGTCTTCGCCGGCATTACCTGTCTGCCGGCGCTGGGTCATTATGGGTAAATTCCGCGCGTGATGTATGCTTGGGCGGTGCGATCCACTGCCAGCAAATAGGCCGCAGTACGCAATGGCATGCGCCGTGCTTGGGCGACTTCGTTGACCTGCTCAAAGGCGTTCACCATGATGCGTTCGAGCTGTGCATTGACTTCGCGCTCGGTCCAAAAGAACTCTTGCAAGCCTTGGACCCACTCGAAGTAGCTGACGGTCACACCGCCCGCATTGGCCAGGATGTCGGGGATCACCAATACGCCACGATCGAACAAAATGGTGTCTGCATCGGGTGTGGTTGGTCCATTGGCTGCTTCGATGACAATCTTGGCCTTGATGCGGTCGGCATTGCGGGCGGTGATTTGGTTTTCGATGGCGGCGGGTATCAATATGTCGCACGGGAGTTCCAACAACTCGCTGTTCGAAATGGCATCACCACCCGGTGCGCCAGCGACGGTGCCGGTCTTTTCGTAATGTGCCTGCAACTGGCGCAGGTCGATGCCCTTGGCGTTGGCGATGCCGCCGCCACGGTCTGCGACGCCGACGATTTTGGCGCCCATTTCTTCGAGCAACCGAGCCGACGTGCCACCCACGTTGCCGAAGCCCTGGATGACCACCCGCGAGCCGGCAATACTGATGTTGGCGCCTTCGCAGGCCTCGCGCAAAATATAGACCAAGCCGCGTGCAGTTGCTTCGTTACGGCCATGCGAACCACCAATATTGAGGGGCTTGCCGGTGACGACTGCCGGCACGGTGTGCCCGCGGTGCATCGAATAGGTGTCCATAATCCATGCCATGATTTGTGCGTTGGTGCCGATATCTGGTGCTGGGATGTCGATTTCGGGGCCAATGAGAAAGCTGATTTCGGTGGTGTAACGCCGGGTCAGCCGCTCGATTTCGCCCAGTGACAAGAGGGCTGGATCGACGACGACAGCACCTTTGGCGCCACCGTACGGAATATTCACGACGGCACACTTCCACGACATCAGCATCGCGAGTGCACGCACTTCGTCGATGTCGGTGTCGGGGTGGTAGCGAATCCCGCCCTTGGCAGGTCCTCGCGTCGTATTGTGTTGCACTCGATACCCGGTGAACATTCGAATCTGCCCGTCATCCATTTTGACGGGGAAGTTACACGCGAACTCACGATGCGGGACGCGCAACAACTTCCGGTAGCCGTTATCCAAATTAAGGATATCGGCCGCAATGTCGAATTGCTTTTGTGCGTTGTGGTACGCGTTCTCGGTGTGGATCGTCATTCCCTACTCCTCCTTGAGCGGTTGGTGACACAAGACCACTTCAAGTATAGCACTCTTCATTTGCGGATGCGAAAGAAAATACGCGTTCCAACGCGAGAGATAGCATCAGTGATTGCCGCATCTACATAGCCCAAGCGCCATGTCATTGCCCCCATACCCAACACGACGACCAGCAGCGCCACCCCCCGGGGTATGCCCACCAGCTGCGCTGCCAAGGCGACCGCGACGGCACTCAATGCAATCAGCCCAGTCACGGCGATGCGTGGCAATGGTACTCCAATGCCTTCGCGGCGTAATGTGGGCCAGAGTGTTGCCAGCAACGCGATCTCGGTCACAATCGTCATTGCGGCAGCAGCCAGCGCCCCATAGACCGGGATAAGCAGTAGATTGCCACCGACGTTCACGATGGTCCCCACCAAAAACGCCCATGTAATCGCCTGTTGGCGTGCGATGGCAATCAGCGCATATTGCACTACCCCGGTCGTATACGACAAGGGCAGATACCAGATCAGCACGCGTAGCGCCGTGGCTGCGTCGGGCAGGTAGGCGGTGCCGCCCAATACCCAAATCAGGTCGTCTGCCAGTACCGTCACCACGACCACCCCCACCCACGCCAACAGCTGGAGCACCCCGATTGCACGCGCCAAGAGCGGGTCCAACGTGGCGCGATCATGCACCGCACGGTGCGCGAGCAACGGGAACAACGCCCCAACCACATACGGCGGGATAATCTGTGTCAACGAGACGACTTTGTAGGCCGCATCATACAATCCGAGCACCGTATCGCCTGAGACAGCGCGCAAGATGATGGCATCGAAGCGAAAAAACACCGTCAGCAACAAACTATTAAGCAATAACGGCACCGCGCTGACCCACATGCGGCGCATCAACGGCCAGTCCCATTGTGGCCCCGCACGGAACAATAAGCGCCGTTGGAACCACCACAACAACCCAGCGTTGAGGATTGTCGCACCGAGTGCCACCGACCCCATAGCCACAATGCGGGTATCGCTGGTCGGCAGCCACAGCACCAAAATGATGCCCACCATCGTGCGTAGCAGACTGGTAATCATCACCACCAGTGCAGGCACTTCCATGCGTTGCGCAGCTTGGAACGAGGCACTCACCGCAGCCGCTGTCCCCGCCGGCCACAAGTGCACCAACAAGATCACTAATGCAATTTGGGTGCCCCAACTTAGTGGCGGCATGGTGTCGCTGAGCGCCCACATCCCGAGCAGCGTCAGCGGTACGACCAACAGTGCCATCAACCACCGCATGGTGAGGCCGACACCAAAGACATGCTGGGCTGCGTCGGGATCTGCAGCTGCTTCACGGACGGCCCAATCGTTGAGACCCCAGTTCACGATCGTGACCAGGTACATGCTGGTGATGAGGGCCACAAAACTCCACGCGCCGCTCGCTTCGGGCCCCAGGGCACGCAATGTCACCGCTGCGAAACCCAAATCCAGCACCTTGCCAAAGAGGTTGGCCGCAATCGGGATGCTGCTGTTTTTGAGGAACCGACCCGTCGTTGTTGCCGTATCGTCACGCCACCACCGCCGCCATCCCCAGACAGCCAAAGCAAGCATGGGGATGCAGATCAGCATCGACAGATAAAACAGCGTGGTGTTGCTCACGGTCACTCCTGTGTCTCGCGCCAGACCTGCGCCGGATTGGCGAGGTGGATTTGGATGCTACCGTCGATGTCGCGGTGGAGCAGGTGTTCGCCACCGACGCGCCGTTGGGCATAACTCAAGCGCGCTGGTGTATCACGCTGTTGACCACTGCGATAGATGATATGTGTGGGCGCAATGCGGGCCAGTAGGTCGCGCGGCGGCGGCATCGCCCAGGGCATTGCGACAACTCGAATCCCGTCTGTCGGCCAATCCCCACTGTCAGGCAAACCCTCAGCACTGTGTGCCACCAGGACTGCCCCACCCGCCCAATCAATGCGGATTGCATGATCATCGATGATACGTAGGGTCAGGCCATCATGCGAAAACGTTGTCCCGCGCGCGACCATCTGACACTGGTACAGGGGTTGGCGACAGGCTTCAGCCATTTCGTCATGCAGTGCCCCCAACACCCACACCTCACCGATGCCACGCTGGATGAGTGCCGCGCGCCCGCCCTGCCAGGCGACTCCGGGATGTGTCAGGATCAGAATATCAGCGACTCCGGTAGCAAAGAGTGGTTGGTGGTGCGCGAGCAGGCTGAGCAGTGCGGGTGCATCGTTGCCCGTGTCGATGAGGATGCGCGTGCCATCGTGGGTGCGGATGTAGACACTGTCGCCGGCACTCGCAGGGAACAAAATTTCACCGTGATTGTCACTCTGCTGTGCTGCGACGATGAGCATGCAGAGCATCACGATGCCCACCAATCCGATCTGCCAGATGCGTTGTGCCATACGTACCTCTCGTCTCTGCGAAAAGGCAAGCATGGCACAGCAGTGTTACCAAATCATTACCAAACTGCAGATTAGCGCAGTGCGGTGATTTCGATTTCGACTTTGGCGTCACGAGGCAAGCGCGCAACCTGCACCGTCGAACGTGCCGGTGGGTTGGCCGTGAAGAACGTGCCGTAGACCGCATTCATGGCAGCGAAGTCGTTCATGTCCGCCAAAAAAACCGTCACCTTGACGACTTTTTCGAACGACGAGCCTGCCGCAGCGAGCACGGCGGTGATGTTTTCGAAGACCTGAATGGTCTGCGCTGTGACATCACCCTCGACCATCACCCCTTGGGGATTGAGTGGGATTTGACCCGAGCAATACAGCATCGTGTCGGTCAGAATGGCTTGTGAGTAGGGTCCGATTGCAGGAGCGGCTTTGTCGGTTGAGATGACGGTGCGGTTCATGGTGGTTCCTCGCAGATTACAGATATACATGCATATAGTACTGTATGTTTGACGGGTCGGGCAAAAGCAACGCGTGTGGGTTTGGTACAATCGCTACGCCCGATGCGTTCGTCATGCTCCGAGGGACTGTCGCACACCGGCAGTGACCAGACCACCATGCGCCTCACGCCCGTTCTTTTCCTATATTATAATCTGTAGCAGACGTATCAAACCGTTGTGGTTGCGGCGTGCCCGCATAGAGATGAGTAGGCAGTCTATGTCGTTGACGAACCGAGTCGTAGTCATCACCGGCGCTTCGAGCGGGTTTGGGGCAGACATCGCCCGAAAGGCCGTCGCACAGGGAGCCAAGGTCGTTCTGGCGGCACGTTCCACCGACAAGCTACAGACACTCGTCACCGAGCTCGGTGGGCCGACGCGGGCGTTGGCCGTAACAGCCGATGTGACCAGCGATAGCGATATCGAAGCCCTCGTCACTGCAGCCAACGCATTTGGTACCGTCGATACGGTCATCAACAACGCAGGCTTCGGAGTGCTCGACAGCCTCGTTGACGCACCGTTGGTCGATTTGCAACGCATCATGGATGTCAACGTCTACGGTGCTGTGCGCTGTACGCGGGCATTTTTGCCGGCGATGATTGCCCGTGGCAACGGTCAAATAGTGATGATGGCCTCGATGGCGGGGTTGGTGGCCGCACGCAATATGGCCTACTATTGCGCCAGCAAATTCGCACTGGTAGCAATTGGGCGCACGCTCCAGCAGGAGCTCAACGGCACCGGCGTCGCCTGCACGATTATTTGCCCAGGCGTCGCACAAACCGGGTTCCAGACACATGCACCCATCGAAAAGTATCCCAAAGCAGCCGCGCTGAGTACGTGTACGAGCGATCAGGTGGCAGGGGCGGTCATCCGCGCACTGCAGCGTCGTACCATGGGCGAAGTCATCGTGCCCGCGCGGAGTGCGTTATTGGCGCGTTTTAGTGCTGCCTTCCCGGGCATCTCTCGGACAATCCAAAACCTCATTGGCTAACCCAAAACGCAGGGTGCCCGCGGGTATGGGCACTGTCTTGTTCGAGAGGTTGCTATGGTTCTGTCAGTGATTATGCCGTGTTATAACGAAGCCGATTCGCTCCCCTTGATACTCGAGCGCGTCCGGGCAGTCCGATTCGACAAAGAAATCATCGTGGTCGACGACTGCTCGAGCGACAACACCGCACAGGTGTTGGCCGAAGAACAACGCAAAGACCCATCACTACGGGTAATCCGGCATCAGCGCAACAGTGGCAAAGGTGCCGCCGTGCGTACCGGGATTGCGCATGCAAGCGGTGACATCATCATCGTCCAAGATGCTGACCTCGAGTACGATCCCAACGACTACTACCAAGTCATTAATCCGATTGTCGATGGCAAAGTCGATGTCGTCTTTGGGTCACGATTCATGGGCAATCACACCGGGATGTACTTCTGGAACGCCTTGGGGAACAAGATGTTGACGTTTTTGACCAACTTCTTGTTTAACTGCTGGATTTCTGACATGGAGACATGCTACAAAGCATTCCGTGCCGATATCATCAAAAACATCCCGCTCGAGAGCAACGACTTCCGCATCGAGCCCGAGATCACCGCCAAAATCCTCTTGCGCAAGCATCGTATCTACGAAGTCCCGGTCAGCTATATTGGCCGTACCTACGAAGAGGGCAAAAAGATGAAGCCTTCGCAGGGCTTCTGGGCTATCTGGGCGTTGTTTAAATATCGTTTTCTGGCATAGGAGTGCAGCGGCAATGATGCAGCAGTATTTTCGACAATTAGCCACCGTGTTGGGGAACGTCTCAGACACACAGGCCGAGGCAGTCCTCGAGGTCCTCTGGCAGACATACCAACGCGACAATACCGTGATTGTCTGCGGCAATGGTGGATCGGCGGCCAGCGCGTCACACCTCGTTTGTGATCTGGGCAAATGGACCGTCGTGCCCGACAAGCGTCGCTTCCGGGCTGTTGCCCTGACGGACAACATGCCATTGGTGACTGCATGGGGCAACGACACCGCCTATGACCAGGTTTTTGTCGAACAGCTCCCGATGTTTTTTCGCCCGGGCGACACGTTGGTGGCCATCTCGGGCAGCGGTAATTCGCCCAATGTGCTCAATGCATGTACCTGGGTCAAGGCACACGGCGGGACAACCGTCGGGATGAGTGGCTTCGGTGGGGGCAAATTAGCGAGCCAGGCCGACGTTGCCTTTGTGGCGCCGAGCTCGTTTATGCCCGAGGTCGAAGACGTGCATATTGCCCTTTGTCATGCGCTCGCAGTCAATCTGGCAAATCGGATTCGCGCACTATGAGTGCGATCCTCGGGTTCGATTTCGGGGGCACCAAACTCGCTGCCGGCATCGTCGACAGCGACTCGGGCGCAGTGTTGGCATCACTTCGCGCGCCCACGCCCACGGGCGGGGCTGTAGCGGGTATGCAGCGTATGATCGAACTCGGGCAGCAATTACGTGCCACGCACAGTGCCCCCATTACTGCTGTGGGCGTGTCGTTCGGAGGGCCGGTCGAGGCAGATGGGCGCACGGTGCGCCTGTCGATGCACATCCCAGGCTGGGAGTCGTACCCGTTGGCACAGACCTGCGAGGCCGCGTTTGGTGTACCATCACGGATCGCAAACGATGCCGATGCCGCAGCACTCGCTGAGTACCGCTTCGGCGCCGGGTATGGGTGCACCCACATGCTCTATCTGACGGTCAGCACCGGGATCGGCGGCGGCGTCATCATCAACGGTAGACTTCACCGTGGCGAGCACGCCTGGGCCGGCGAAGTGGGGCACATGATCCTCAAGCCCGACGGTCCTGCCTGCGCCTGCGGCGGCAACGGTTGCCTCGAGTCGTTGTCGTCGGGCCTGTCGATTGCCCGTGATGCCCGCGCAGATATCCCGGCAGCGTTACGAGACCGCGATCCCGCCAGCATCAGTGCCCGCGATGTCGTCGCAGCAGCCCAAGCGGGCGACCCGACGGCAGTGCGTATCTGGGAGCACGCAGTGGGGTGGTTGGGCATCGGTATTTCATCTGCCTGCAATCTCATCAACCCAGGGATTGTGGTGCTGGGTGGTGGATTGACCGGCGCTGGTGATGCGTTGTTTGGCCCGTTGCGCGACATCATGGCATATCGCGTGCTCGGCAAAGCAACCCAGCTCAAAGCAGCAGCGCTGGGTGACGTCGTCGGTATCATCGGGGGTGCTGCACTGTGTATTGATTAATGGGTATAGACAAAGCGGGCCGCAGTTCATTGAACTGCGGCCCGCTGCTGTTTGGGCATGCTATTCTGCGGCGAACTTCGCTTCGAGCGCGCGAATTTGTTCTTCCATCATGGCAATGTCTTCGGGCTTGCCGTTTTTTTTGTGGAGGAGCTCTAGCATCATCCGATATTTGTGGAGCGTCGCTGGGCTCGAGTTGACCATGTCGTTGCTGTGCATGCGCATTCGCTTCATCGAGGCGCCATCAATGCGTTGCTTGAATCGTTCGAGTTCTTCTTCGTAGACCCCAAAGCGCGCATACATCGGATGGCTATGGATGCGTGCCGTAATCATCGCTACGGCGCCGGCGTAGTCGCCTTTTTGGTGGTACGCCAGCGCCTGTGCCACCAAAGCAGCCTTGTCGAGGAGCGCAGCGCTCCGTTCGAGTTCTTCGGCGATGACATCGGCCTGTGCGCTGACAAGCAACGGGACGCTGACGGCGGTATCAAATTGCTGCGCGTTCGCGTCGATTGCCGACAGCGCTGCATCGATGTGATACGTTCCCAGAGCCAGTGACTCGGTGACCACGAGGTGCAGCAATACTTGTCGCGATTCACCACTCATCATCGCCCCCATGGGGATGGTCAGGGTATTTGCGTTGCGACTGTGGTTACGATCGCCGACGACGGTGCACTGTACGTCCGCAGGCACATTGACCGTCAATTCCGCATTGCGTAGGGTCGTTGTGGATAGGTGGTCGAGTTCCTGTCCAAAGAAGGCATCGATGTCGTCTGCGTCTTCGATGAAGTACGTGTTGCCCTCGCCGGCACTGGCCATGATACCCAGCAGTCGTTCGTTGTAGCCATCACCCAGACCAAATGTCGATGTGCTGATGCCGCGTTGCTGTGCTGCAGTCACTGCGCGCGCCACGAGACCAGGATTGTTCACTCCGACGTTGGCTTCGCCATCGGTCAACAAGAACACACGCTGGATGGCCAGTCCGCCATGGTCCGCCTGCTCGACACAGGTCACGGCATCATGCCAACCGTCATACAGGGCGGTATTGCCTTCTGCTATGGTCTTTTCGAGCTCGGCGATGAGCAGTTCTCGGGCGGATTCGGTCATAGCGGTACTGGGCATCAGTACGGTGCTGTCGGATGCAAACGTCACTACCGCACAGTGGTCTTGGGGTTCGAGACGAGACACAATGCGTTGCGCGGCGACCTTCGCGTGGTGCAGTTTGACACCCTTCATCGACGAGCTGACGTCGAGTGCGATAGCAATGTTGAACGGCATGCGGGTGACCGTGTTGGCCTGCCGCTGGGGGGCGGTGGCTTGGATGGCGACGATGAGTTCACCGTCACCGTGCCGGAGGGCGTTGTGGCTCAGATGTACGCTAAGTGGATGTGTCATTCGCTGCTCCTTTGGGTGGCGTTGCCCGTCAGGCGACGGGCAACGAAGGCG
>JBFYTT010000002.1:0-2986 GCA_041300425.1 Roseiflexaceae bacterium | reverse complement strand
ATGTCAATGCCGACGATGCCGCGGGAGCAATTGCTGCCGCATTAGCCCAAGACCGTATTGCCGGTGCGGTCGAAGTCACGTTTGTGACCAACGTCCCGGGTGTCAAACTCGACGGCGTGGTGGTTGCACAGCTCGATGCCCCGGCCATCGAGACAGCGATTACGAGCGGTGCAATCTACGGCGGGATGATCCCCAAAGTCAAAGCAGCGTTGGCCGTGCTCGATGCCGGAGCAGCGCAGGCGCGGATAGTCGACATGGCTGGGCTCGAACAATTGGCACGTGGTGACCGTGCAGGGACGATTATCGTGACGGGAGGTCGCGCATGACCACGATTCGTGACGTGCCGATTGCACCGCCTGCACCGACAGCCGTGCAGATGCGGCTGGCGACCATTGCCGATGTCGATGCGATAACGATTGTCGTCGACGAAAACGTCGCACTCGGGCATCTGTTACCACGCACGCGCGAGAATATCGTTGCGTCGATGGGGAACTGGATGGTTGCTGAGGTCGATGGCCGCGTCGTCGGGATTGGGTCGCTGCTCGAGATGGGCCCAGCCCTTGTTGAGGTCCGTTCGCTCGCGGTGTTGCCCGAATACCGACGCTACGGGGTCGGCGGCGTGATTGTCCAAGCGCTGGTCAGTGAAGCCCAACAGCGCGGCTATCCGACGGTGTTTGCACTGACGCGCGCGGTGAGTTTTTTTGAGCGCCAAGGGTTCGTCGTGACCGAACACGAACGATTCCCCGAGAAGGTCTGGCGAGATTGTGTGTTGTGCCCGTTACAGGCACGGTGTGATGAAGTAGCAGTCGTGATCGAATTTGCCACGCGACGTTCCGACGTCAGTGGGGAGGGACAGTAAGGCATGCAGGCAGGGTTCCTACGTACACCAGCCGTGCTCGCACTCGAAGACGGCACCATTTGGGCCGGCAGTGCGTTCGGCGCCATCGGTCAACGTACCGGTGAAGTGGTATTCAACACGGCAATGACCGGCTACCAAGAAGTATTGTCCGATCCTTCGTACTTCAATCAAATCGTCATCATGACGGCACCGCACATCGGCAACACCGGCGTTAACGACGACGACAACGAGAGCCGCAAATACTGGTTATCAGGCTTTGTGGTGCGTGCCGCCAGCCCGCGCGTCAGCAACTACCGGGCGGATTCGTCGCTCGACGACGAGATGCGCGTACAGGGCATCGTCGGTATCACCGGTATCGACACCCGAGCGCTGGTCCGTCACATCCGCTCGGCAGGTGCGATGCGCGGCGTTGTTTCGTCGACCGTGCTCGACAGCGACACCTTGGTCGCTATGGCCCGCAGCGTCCCCACCATGGAGGGCCTCGACCTTGTGCCACAGGTGACCTGCGCCCAGTCCTACACGTGGAACACCGGCGTCGGCGAGTGGGGGTTGGGGTCACGCGGCACCAAAGCAAGCCGCCCACTGCATGTGGTCGCCTACGACTTCGGCATCAAACAACATATTCTGCGCCTCTTGGCCGAACGCAACATCACGGTCACCGTCGTGCCTGCCACGACGCCTGCTGCTGATGTGCTCGCGATGAAGCCCGATGGCGTCTTTTTGTCCAACGGCCCGGGCGACCCCGCCATGGTGACCTATGGCATCGCCAATACCAAGGCGTTGCTCGGCAAGGTGCCATTGTTTGGCATCTGTCTGGGGCATCAAATCCTTGGGTTGGCGTTGGGTGGTACGACCTACAAGCTGAGCTTCGGTCATCACGGTGCCAACCAGCCGGTCAAGGCGTACGGCAAGGTCGAGATTTCGTCGCACAACCACGGGTTTGCGGTCCAAGCCGATTCGTTGCCGGCAGGGTCTGGTGTAACCCACGTCAACTTGAACGATAACTGTGTCGAGGGGCTCGAAGCACCGGGGCTCAAGGCGTTCAGCGTGCAATATCACCCCGAAGCCGCCCCCGGTCCCCATGATGCCTCGTACTTGTTCGACCGTTTCGTACAGTTGATGGAAGGGTAAGACGCCGCGATGCCAAAGCGTACCGACATACACAGCATTCTCATTATCGGCTCGGGCCCGATTGTTATCGGCCAAGCCTGCGAATTCGACTACTCTGGCGCACAGGCCTGCAAAGTGCTCCGGCGTGAGGGCTACCGCGTCATTTTGGTGAACTCCAACCCGGCTACCATCATGACCGACCCGCAGTTTGCCGATGCCACCTACATCGAACCACTCACCCCCGAGGCGGTCGAACAGATCATCATCAAAGAAAAACCCGACGCCATCCTGCCCACGGTCGGTGGGCAGACCGCACTCAATCTGGCCATGAAGCTCCACGAACTGGGCATGTTGACCAAGTACAACGTCAAGCTTTTGGGTGCCCAGCCCGAAGCAATTGCACTGGCCGAGGATCGTGAACTGTTCAAACAGGCCATGCTCGAAATCGGCTTGGGCGTGCCATTGGGCGAGACCGTCACAACGGTCGATCAGGCTGTCGCCGTGGCCGAAAAAATCGGCTACCCGGTGCTCATCCGTCCGTCGTTCACCCTCGGTGGGAGTGGCGGTGGGATTGGGTATGACGAGGCCCAACTGCGTGAAATTTCGGAGCGTGGGCTCCGTGCCTCGCCCGTTACCCAAGTCCTCATCGAACAGTCGGTCATCGGCTGGAAGGAATACGAGCTCGAGGTGATGCGTGACCGGGTCGACAACTTCGTGGTTGTCTGCACCATCGAAAACATCGACGCCATGGGTGTCCACACCGGTGACTCAATGACCGTGGCACCGGCCATGACCCTGACCGATCGCGAGCTCCAGCGTTTGCGCGAGATGGGAAAAATGGTCATTCGCCGTATCGGCGTCGAAACCGGCGGATCCAATATCCAGTTTGCCGTCGACCCCAAGACCGGCACCCCGCTGGTCATCGAAATGAACCCGCGCGTGAGCCGCTCGTCGGCATTGGCCTCCAAGGCGACGGGCTTCCCCATTGCCAAAATCGCCGCGTTGCTGGCAGTCGGC
>JBFYTT010000412.1:0-17919 GCA_041300425.1 Roseiflexaceae bacterium | reverse complement strand
GAATACCTCGCCGTTACAATGCATTGGGATGCGGTGTAGCCATGACACACGTGGTCGTCATTTCGGGTGCTGGCAGCGGTATCGGGGCTGCCACAGCAATACGTTTTGCAGCTGCAGGATCGACCGTGGTACTGTTGGGGCGCCGGGTCGAAGCCCTCAAAGAGACTGCCCAGCACTGTGAAGAACGAGCGGTCATCATGCCCTGCGATGTAACCGATGCGGCTGCCGTCGCTGCCGTCGTTGCACACGTCGAGTTCCGTTATGGGCACATCGACGTGCTCGTCAGCGCAGCCGGCACCAATTTGCCCGCGCGCACAGTGCCCGAGTTGACTGCTGCCTCGTGGCAGATGATGCTCGACGCGAATCTGACCGGTGCGTTTCACCTCCTGACTGCCTGCGCACCGTTGGTACGCACTGGCAAAGGTGTTGTCGTCGCCATCGGGTCGACGTCTGTGCCGCGGCCGAGCGCACTCGGTGGTGCGGCCTACAACGCAGCCAAGAGCGGATTGTCGGCCTTTGTGCGTACCATGGCCCAAGAAGAAGCAATCCACGGCGTGCGTATGACGATGCTCCAACCGGGCGAAGTCGATACCCCGCTGATAGACAAGCGCCCCGCCCCGGTCAGCGCCGAACGCCGCGCCGCCATGCTCCATGCCGATGATGTGGCCATGACCATCCAGTTCATTGCCAGCCTGCCCGCCCGCGCGCACATCCCTGAGATGATCCTCACGCCGAGTGCAAATCCGTTTGTCTAATTGTCGACAGAGGGGGCGTTTCACGCAGGGACGCAAAGACACAGAGAAACACGCAGAGATACAGAGCAGTTGAAGTACCTGATTCTCGTGCTCTGCGTGTATTTTTGGTCATAATTGTCTGCAGCAAAAAAAATATGGCAGAGCGGATTTGCATCCATCCCTACCACTACTCACTGAAAACTGAAAACTGAAAACTGAAAACTGAAAACTGAAAACTGATAACTGATAACTGATAACTGATAACTGATAACTGATCTCTATCTATCGACGCGCTACCGCGACATCCCGTTCTTTGGGCAAATCGAACCAAGCGTTGTTGCAGACCGCCATCGCTTCGTCGTCCAACACCAAATCGAGGTTGCCGAGCGACTCGGCCAACTGCTCGGGGCGACTCGCACCAATAATCGGGGCGGTAATGCCCGCTTGGGCACGTACCCAAGCGAGTGCCGCATGGGTCAACGAGATTCCGCGGCCAGTGAAGTACTGCTGCAACTCGGCAACGGTGTTGTGGACTTCGTCGTTCCAGTAGCGTTTGCGATAGAGCTCGCCGGCGCCGGTCAGATTGAAGCGCGTCCCTGCTTGGAGCGTCCGTTGAGCGCTGTAGCGCCCCGTCAGCATCCCGCCTGCCAACGGATTGTAGGGTATGACGCCCAGGCCGTAGGTTTTGGCGACCGGCAAGATTTCGTCTTCGATCATCCGGAACAGCATGTTGTAGCGTGGTTGGAGCGAGATGAAGCTACTCAGATGACGGATGTCGCTGGTCCAAAGCGCTTGCATGATTTGCATCGCGGTGAAGTTCGAGCAGCCGATGTAGCGCACTTTGCCGGCCCGGACCAGGTCGGTCAATGCCTCGAGGGTCTCGCTGATGGGCGTCTCGGGGTCGGGAGCATGCACCTGATACAAATCGATGTAATCGACCCCCAGGCGTACGAGGCTGGCATCACAGGCAGCCATGATGTGTTTGCGTGACAAGCCCTCGTTATTGGCACCGGGGGCCATGGCACCGCGGCATTTGGTGGCGAGCACCAGCTCGTGGCGGTTCTTCCGGGCCTTCAGCCACGAACCAATGTATGCCTCGGTGCGACCAGCGCTCGTGTAGTCGCCGCCCAACGGGTAGACATCCGCAGTGTCGATGAACGTGATGCCATGGGCGACTGCGGTGTCGAGGATGGCGTGGGACGTTGCTTCGTCGGCTTGATTGCCAAAGGTCATCGTGCCGAGACAGAGTTCGCTGACATGCAGGCCCGAGCGGCCGAGACGTGTGGTGCGCATAATTGTCCTTTGGGTGTGGTGCGGTTGACACGAGTATACGCCAATTGGCCGCTGAACAACAAAAAACGAGTGGAGGCGCACCCTGGCCTCCACCCGTTGATTGAAAATATGGTTTAGTAGCGGTTGTCGTCGCGTGGTCCACGGCGTGGAGCACCGGCACCGGCACCGAATCCGGGCTTTTCGTCCGATTCGTTGACGCGCAACTGACGACCGGCAACTTCGAGGCCATTGGTGGCCGAAATTACATCTTCGACGTTGTCGACTTCCATCTCGACGAAGCCAAACCCACGTGAACGCTGGGTATCACGGTCGATGACGACGCGGGCACTGACAACTTCACCGTGATCGGCGAATGTGTTGCCCAAATCTTCACTCGTCATACGCCATGGCAAATTACCAACAAAAAGCTTGACACGCATTACAATCCACTCCCTCTGCCCACCAAATTGGACATCGCGAAATCGTATAGATCCCGCCTAAACCGTACCTAGTTGCCAATCCGTGGTCGCGCCCCACTGTCTGACCGGTCTGCGTATCAACCTTAAACTCACATCCTGCCGGGTGCTACCGTGAACGGAAGGCGGAAGGTGGGACTTCGACGATGCGTTCGAAGTCGATACGTCAATTGACAGGATGATTATATCACGCTTTTGTGAGACGTTGATGATGAATACGGCCGAAGCAAGGCGATTCTTGCGCTTTTCTTTAAATATTGCAATTTCTGTGGTGATCTGCGTCTGCGTGGCACGCTTCCTGTTATCAGGAAGCGTGTCTTTCTCATACTGCTTACGCTCCCATACGCAACAGCAATGCTGCCATATGTCGCATCCCATTGCGAAAATCGCTGATGCGGATGTTTTCGTTTGGTGCATGAATCCGCGATCCCGAATAGCCGACCCCGAGCGTGACAATCGGCACGCCTATTTCGTGCGCAAACAGATAATTGGGACCAGATCCGCCCGACATCGGCCAGATTAATGGTTCGCGACCGTAGACATCCACGGCTGCGTCGACCAATGTCTGCACCAACGGGTGTTCGGGTGCCGTACGGGCTGGCCGACCCGCTCCGACAACCGTGATTTGGATGTCCCTAAATCCGTGTGCGTCGAAATGCGCACGGAGCTGTTTGACGACATCCTCGGGCTTTTGATCTGGCACCAGGCGGAAATCGACTTTGGCACTAGCGCGAGCCGGCAGCACAGTTTTTTGACCTGCCCCTTGATACCCCGTCGTGATACCGCAGATGGTGCAGGTCGGCTCGAAAATCTCGCGTCGACGCAGTTCGACTCCCGCGGCGTTTTTCAAAAACATCGTGTTGCCGAACAGCTCTTGCATTTCTTCGTCGCTGTCGGGCAATGCCGCCAACAACTCCATGTCGCGTGCTGTCGGTGCAATCACTGATTCGTAGAAGTTCGGTAACTGGATGCGTTCGTCTTGGTCCTTGAGGGAGTTGAGCGCCCACACCAAACGCCAAGCGGCATTGGGCAAAATCGAGCCGGCGATGCCCGAGTGGGTATCGATTTTGGCGGTCTCGACCGAGAGCTCGAGGTAGCAGATGCCGCGCAACCCCAGGTAGCTAATGGGCACCCCGTCGGCATTGTGCGTGCCGAACTCCCAGACACAGGCGTCGGCTTTGAGGCGATCGACGTTGGCGTGGATGAACGGGGCAAGATTGGGCGAGGCGATTTCTTCTTCGCCCTCGATGAGGAACTTGATGCCCACGGGTATTTCGCCTAATACATGTTTGACAGCCGCGATTGCCGCAATGCGACTGACCAATTCGCCTTTGTCGTCGGCCACACCACGGGCAATCAGCAGATTGTCTTTGCGGGTCATGGTAAAGGGGTCGCTGTGCCACAAGTCGAATGGCTCGGCGGGTTGGACGTCGTAGTGGTTGTAGCAAAGCAGTGTCGTATCACGAGTGCCTTTGGCTTCGGCATAGACGACGGGATTACCGGCGGTCGCGATAATCTGGGCATCTAAGCCAACAGCGTTGAGGAGTTCGGCGATATGTGCTGCACAGGGATCGATGCCTTGCCCCTGGGCAGCGACGCTGGGGATGGCACACAGGTCGCCGAGCATGCCCACAAAGCGGTCGAAGTGTTGGTCGATATAGGCGTCTACACGCTGGAGTGGGCTGGTCATGGCTGTGTTCCTCTTCGAGTGGGTTCTCATGCGATTGTACACCAGGAGCGGGTGCCGCCAACGTTTGACGCATCAAAAGCGATGTTCTACCATACACAGACAACTGATTCAGACACGGGAGTTCGGTCATGCGGATAGTGGTCACCGGTGCCAACGGGCAACTCGGCCAAGCAGTCATGCGCCAATTCGACGGGCATCACGATTTGTACCCCCTGGGTCATGCCGACATCGAGCTGAGCGAAGCGCGCACGGCCGATACCATTGCCGCATTGCGCCCGCACGTCATCGTGCATGCCGGAGCGATGACCAACGTCGATGGCTGTGCGCGTGACCCCGATGCCGCCTACGCCGCCAATGCATTGGGCTCGCGGTGGGTGGCACAGGCGGCGGTCCGTAGCAATGCGCGGATGGTGTACATCAGCACCAACGAAGTGTTCGATGGCACCGCAACCAGCCCATATGGCGAATTTGACCGTCCCAATCCCATAAATGCCTATGCGCGATCGAAATACGCGGGCGAACAAGCAGCACGTGAACTGGTCGATCGACTGTATATCGTACGCGTTGCCTGGCTTTTTGGTGGAACACGGAACTTTTTGCGTACCGTGTTACGTCTGAGTAGTGAGCAGTCGTCTCTGCGTATGGTCGACGATGAAATCGGTTCACCGACACACGCCGGTGACGTGGCAGCGGCCCTCGGGCAGCTCCTCACGACCGATGCCTACGGCACGTACCATTTTGTGAATCAGGGATCATGCTCACGCTACGAATTAGCCGCGACGGTCCTCGCCGCTTCTGGTCGTGCAACGGTCACCCTCGAACCAATGAAGTTGGCCGAGTTTGTCCGCCCGAGTCGTGTTCCGCTCTACACCGCGCTGAACAACTATGTTGGCGCTGCGCAAGGTATTGTATTCCGGCCCTGGCAAGACGCCGCGAATGCATTCGTGCACAGCATCATCGAGGGACAAGCGTGATCGATGTCATCGTGCCTAATTTCAATGGTCGCCACCATTTGGAGATCTGCATCCCCGCGCTGCTTCGGCAGACGCGGATAGCCGATGTCCGCATTCTGGTTGTAGATGACTGCTCAACCGACGATTCTGTTCCCTTTCTCGCTACTGCGTTCCCCACGGTAGAAGTTCTTGTCCTCACGCATAATCAGGGCTTCGTCGCTGCCTGTAACGCTGCCATTGCAGCGACGGACGGCGAATATGTCGTGCTGTTGAACAACGACACCGAGTGTGACGAACACTGGCTGGGCGAGCTTGTCGGGGCACTCGAGGCCGCACCCGATTACGCGTTCGCCGCCAGCAAGCTGTTGTTGTTTGACCGGCGTGATATTATTCATTCAGCAGGCGATTTCTATCGCATCGACGGGATCCCCGGCAACCGTGGGGTGTGGCAAGCAGACAGTGCACGCTACAACCAGCGCGAAGAAGTCTGGGGACCCTGTGCCGGCGCTGCAGCCTATCGGCGCAGTGCACTCGCGCTCCTCGCCGTCAACGGGCAGGTGCTCGATGCAGATCTGGGAATGTACTGCGAAGACGTCGACCTCAATCTACGCGCACGATTGCACGGGATGCGGACGGTTTATGTGCCGACCGCGGTTGTCTATCATCGCTTGAGTGCGACCGGTGGTGGTGCGTTGGCGAGCTATTATTGCGGGCGGAACTTTGTGCTTGTTTGGCTCAAAAACATGCCTGCACCGCTTTTGTGGCGGGCGCTGCCGGCTATGCTCTGGCAGCAGCTGTTGATTTTTGGGTCGGCGTTGTGGCACATCCGTGGTGTGTCGGCACGTGCGCGGCTGCGCGGGCAGCTCGCGGTTTTTCCCAAGCTCCGACTTTTTCTGCGTAAACGGCGCGCTATCCCTGCAGATGTAGATATCGCGACGATGTACTTTACTGACTAAACACCCGGCACGAATCGGCGATTCTTGCTTCCGAGAGGATACGTTATGACCACGGCACCGTTGCTATCGATTATCATACCAGCCTACAACGAGCAATTGCGCCTGCCCGCGACGTTGGCTGCAATTAAGTCGTATGTCAGTGCTTCCAACATGACGGTTGAAGTGCTCGTCGCCGATGATGGGAGTAGCGATGCGACGGGGGCAATCGTCGCCGAGGCTGCCACACAGTGGCCTGCCTTGCGACTCCTGGCGCTCGACCATCGCGGCAAGGGATTTGCGGTCCGGGCTGGGGCGTTGGCTGCAGTGGGTGACTATGTGCTGTTGTGTGATGCAGATTTGGCCGTTCCCATCAGTGAGTGGGAGCGGATGCATGCACATTTCGTCATGGGATACGATGTCGTCATCGGTTCACGCGAGGGGCAAGGATCGCACCGCGAAGGAGAGCCGTTCCATCGACACCTGATGGGTCGGGTTTTTAATGCGTTGGTGCGCGTGCTCGTGGTGGGCAATTTCAACGATACACAGTGTGGGTTCAAGGCATTTCGTCGACCGGTGGCACACGATTTGTTCCGTCGTGCACGTATCTATGGTGACGATGCACCGGTCATCAAAGGCGCGGCGGTGACGGCCTTTGATGTCGAGATTCTGTATCTCGCGGTCATGCGCGGCTATCGCGTCGCCGAGTTGCCCGTCTTGTGGCACTACGGCGAAGAAACCAAGGTCGACCCCATCCGTGATGCGGTGCGCAATCTGCGCGACATCATCCGCGTGCGCCTCTACGCAATGCGTGGCCAGTACAAGCGCCTCAACGACCCCCGCGCGTAAATACCTGTTCGATGGATACATACCAAAGCCCCACGGCATGACCGTAACAATAGCCCCACGGCATGCCGTGGGGCTATTGTTGTGCATTTTTATAAAAACGAAATGAACGAAACGCCTGCCGCCGGGATTACCCCCACCCGAAGGCCTATCTGCCCCGTGGCGATATTGCGCGGCAATACCGCAATGTGGTTGTCGTTTTGGCAGGCGACCAAGACATAGCTGCCATCTGGACTAAAGGCGAAGTTGCGCGGCCAGGCACCACCACAATCGACGACTTCGACCCGGATGAGGTTGCCGTCCGCCAAGATGCGATAGGTGGCGATGGTGTTTTCGCCGCGGGTCGTCACACTGAGGAACTCCCCGTCGGGACTGATGTGGATATCGGCCACCGTGTAGTCGCCGAGTGGCGTCTGGATGGTCGAATGCTCCCACAGCGGGCGCAAGGTGTCTTCGGCGTACGCATAGACTGCAACTGTGCACGAAATCTCGTTTGCAACGTACAGGACCGCTTTGCTGGGGTGGAACACAGCGTGCCGTGGTCCCGAGCCCGGTTTGGCGGTGACGGCGTGCATGCGCCGCAGTTGATTGGTCTGTGGTTGGATCGAATAAAACACCAATTCGTCGGTGCCCAAGTCTGCCGCGATGACAAAGCGGCCGTCAGGAGTTATCGTTGCCGAATGGGCATGCGGGCCGCTCTGGCGGGCTGCGTTGGCACTGCTGCCGACATGTTGGCGTAGATCATTGAGGCCAGCGATGTCTGCATTGGTCCCAATGCGGAGCAATGCCATGTTGCCAGTGCCGTAGTTGGACACCACCAGATGCTGGCCGTCGCGGGTGACAATGATGTGGCAGGGCCAATCACCGCCACTGGGCCGGCGCACCCCGGCGTTGAGCACCCCGTTGCGGTACGACACCGCGACGACCCCGCCAGGCAATCCGGCGGCAGCGTTGGTCTCGGACACGGTGTAGATCATGTCGCCGAGGCGTGCCATATACGACGGATTGGCAATACCGCTCAGGCTGGTGATCGGTGCGTACTGTCCTTTTGCGTCGACGTCCATAATCTGGATGCCGGCAGACAGGGGGTCGGCGTACCCGCCGACAAGTATGCGATCCATGGGTTCTCCTCTCGAGCGATCCAGACTCACCAGTTGGTGACTGAGCCGTCACGACGACGCAGATGCGGGGCTTCCCAGAACTTCCAGGTGTGTTTTTTGGCGGTCTCTTCGTCGAATTCGATGCCCAGGCCTGGCGTCATCGGCACGTCGAAGCCTGTGCCGTTGAGTTTGGGGTGGACGGGGAACAAGACATCGACGTCGTTGATGCCCTCGCCGCGATACAGGTTCTCGCTGGGCGATACACGGACCTCGAGCCACGCGAAGTTGGCTACTGCCGCCGACATGTGAATGGTGGCCGCGGTGCAGATAGGACCGAGTGGGTTATGTGGCATAAGGTCGATATAATGTGCCTCGGCCCAGCCGGCGACCTTCATCGACTCGGTGAATCCGCCCAGGTTGCAGATGTCGATGCGGGCGAAGTCGGTGAGGTGGCGTTCGATGTATGGGGCGAATTGCCATTTGCTGGCGAATTCTTCGCCTACGGCAAACGGGATGCCGGTCATCTTGCGCAGGGCTTCGTAGGCCTCGGGTGATTCGTCGCGGATGGGTTCTTCGATGAAGTCGAGGGTACCCTGCGGCATGCGTTGGCAGAACGACGCAGTCTCGGCCAATGACAAGCGGTGATGGTAGTCGATGCCGAGAGTCAGTTCGGCGCCGAGGCGTTCACGGATTTTGACCATCGTCGCCGCGGTGATTCCCAGCGTCTCACGTGGTTCGAAGATGTTTTCGCCGTGTGACCGTGGCTGCAGCATACCGGTGCGGATGACGCGCCAATCGAGGTCCCACAGCATTTGTGCGCTGGCGACGAGCTCGTCAGGGGTAGACCCGCTGGCAGTCACAAAGCAGGGCACCGTGTCACGCTGGTGGCCGCCCAGGAGCTGATGGACTGGTATGCCGAGTGCTTTGCCGGCGATGTCGTAGAGCGCAATGTCGATGGCACTCTGGGCAGCGGCCAAGACACGGCCGCCTTCGAAATACTGTGAACGGTACAATTCTTGCCAGATGCGACCCATCTGCATCGGATTTTGGCCGATGAGGAAGGGGCGGAAGTGGTCAATGGCGCCCATTACGGCCAGCTCGCGCCCGCTCAATCCAGATTCGCCCAGGCCATAAATGCCCTCGTCAGTCTCGACTTTGACCACCAGTTGATTGCGGTTGCCTACCCAGATGGGGTAGGACTTGATGTCACGGATGCGCATGGTTTATTCCTCGCTGTGGGTCCAACCGAGCAATTTGCCGGCTTTGCTGCAGTCAAAAAATCCGGTATTCCCGGTGAGACTCCCGCGAATGGGGACATTCGGGTAGTAGGTGCGCGCATTCACATCGCTCGCGGTGACACTGGCGGCGTCGGGTGCGACGACATAAAAGACCTCGTGCCCGCGCCACGTGACGTTGAGTGCTGCGATACACGCGCGGGCAGCCGCCCGTGGGTGGACGTAGCCCCAGACATGTTTGCGCGCGCCGTCTTTGCCGTCCCAATACTGAATGGCGCGGTCACGGTCAATAATGCCATGGAAGCGCAGGCTACTAATCGCCACATCGCTGCGACGTCGTGCAAACGCATCACCCTGTTGCTCGAGGACCCACTTGGATTGGCTATAGGCGTCTTGGGCATAGCAGGGGTGCTTTTCGTCGAGGGGGAAGTAGTCATACTGTGGTTCTTTGCTGAATACTGCACCAATCGCGTTGATGCTCGATGCCATGCAGACATGGGTCATCTTGTGTATTTCGGCTGCCAACAGAATGTTGTAGCTCCCCAGTGTGTTGTCACGGTAGACGACGTGGTCGGGGGCATTCATCGGTGAACGATGCGCTGCCAAGTGGATTACCGCGTCACAGCCGGTCAGGGCACCGACCACGCTGCCGAAATCCGACACATCGACCACCTGCGCCTGGACGCCGATCGGGTTCCCTGTTGTGTTGGTAGGCATGGTCCGGTCGATACTGAGGACCGAGTGCCCCGCTTCTTGGAGCAACGGGATGAGCACACGGGCCAAGTCACCACTGCCACCGGTCACTGCAATTCGCATCGAGAAGTCCTTTCGATTATGGTTATACGACCAGATTACGCTGCAATTGGGCTTCCATTGCCAACACACTACTGAGTGCATCGTTCATATGGGCAAGCATCAATAACCGTGCTTGGGTAGCGTTGCGTTCATAAATTGCCTCGGCTATCAAGCGATGATAGCGGACGGCGCGCTCGGTCATGCCCAGTTCTTGGCTCGTCAATCGCCGCGAGATGATGAACAAGTCGTGCATCCCGTGCAGCATTTGTCGCAAAACAGCATTATGAGACGCATGCGCGATCGCTCGGTGAAAGGCGATGTCGGGACCGACGAAGTCGAGCCCACTGACCGCTTGTTGTTCCATGGTCAGGGCGAGTTGCAGTATCTCGGCCAATTCGTTGTCGCTGCCACGCTCGGCGGCATAGGCAGCGAGCTCTGGTTCGATGAGGCGCCGGGCTTCGGCAAACGCCGTCATGTGGTCCATCGATACCGAAGCATCGCTCCCAAAAGAGGTATCTTGGACGCTATTGCTGATCACGATGACACCGCGCCCGTGCTCGATACGCACGAGCCCCTGTGATTGCAGGGAACGCAACGCTTCGCGCACCGAGCCCGTACTCACGGCGAATTCGGTAGCCAGGTGGGTGATACTGGGCAGATGTTGGCCCGGTTGCCACTCCCCTTGGCGCAGGCGTTGCTGGAGTTCGTTGAGTACCGAGCCGAAGATACGACCGCTCCGAATGGGGGCTGATTTGTCTGTACTGCGTGCACGCATAACGGATCTCTCTACACGACCAACATCACTGTTGGAACGCGATTTCCCACAAAGCCACGTTGTCGCCAAACTCAAGCACATAGACGCGGTTCTCGATGGTTGCTGCATCGATGGGGTTGCGCAATCCGCGCACCAATTGGCGTGCGGTCATGGTGTAACTGTTGCCTGCAGGGGTGAGTTCGAGCGCCAGCATGTCTTGGCCGCGGTCAGTCAAACTCCCACCGGTAGCGCCCCAGCTCAAGATGAAGGCGTGCAGATTGGTGCCGCTTGGTTGCCACGACGCAGGGAATGCCTGGTCCACAAAGACCAACCCGAGTGGTGATCGATGCGGCGTGAACGACGCTAGGCTGGTTCCTTCGTCGGCTGCGTTGTGGACGACGCCATCACTGGTACGGTATTGGACCGCTGCAGGACCAAAATTACTGATGGGGTCGACAAACGATGTCGGTGCTGCCGGGTACGTCGGATCGTTGGCATACGTGCCGATCTGGACGGCAACGAAATCCGGGTTCAGGTAGCCATCGGTACTGGGGTCGTAGGCCGGGTCACGCTGCGGGGTGTCGGTTGTGCCAAAGCGCCAGGGGAACCCGTAGTGTAGTCCCGGCATGATGACATTGAGCTCATCCGGCAAATCGGCATCCGGGCCATTATCGCCGGCGAACAAGATGCCGTTGGGCGCAAACACCGGATCGTAGCTATTGCGGAAGCCCTTGGCATAGACATACGGCGCAACGCCTTCCTCAGAGTTCGTCAACACGATATCAGTCCCATTGGCAGGCAATTTGAACATCCGAGATGTCAGCGCTATCTCGCGCAGATCAGGGAACGTGCCGTTTTGACTCTCTATTTCGCCGTGGTCGGTACGCGATCCGCTGTTGACCACAATGAACTGCTGGTCTGGACTGATGGCGATGCCGTTGAACAGGTGATCAAACGGTGTATCGCTGCGTGGGTAGGGGACGGTGCTGGCTACCGTGGTCCAGGTGTAGGTCGCCCAACGATATGATTGGTTGACCGAGGTGGCCTGCCCGCTCGGGACACCCCGTCGAATGACCGCTTTGGTCATGGCGCCGAGTGTCTGGTTGCCGCTGACATATACGGTGCCATTTGCCGCAATTGCCAACCCACTCGCGGTCGCGCCTTCGAGGATATCAGCGGGCGAGGCAACGATGTCTTTGATGCCGGTGGTCGGATCGATGCGGACCAATCCCTGCTCCATGTTGAGCATCAACAAGATTTTTTGGGTGGCATCATACGCGATACGAATACTGTTGACGGGTATCGATGCCACATAGCGTAGCGCAAGACGACTATCGAGCAAGGTCGGCCCACCAGCGACCGGCTGGCGCGGGCGTGTATCGATTACCGCGCCAGGGCTCTCGCTGACCGACGTCGCGGTCGCCACGGGCGCAATCGTAGCGCTCGGAGCGATTGGTGCAGCAGTGGCGCTCGGTGCTATCGGTGCGGACGTCATTGTGGGAGCAGGAGCGGTCGGCTCTGCCGTCGGTTCGCTGGGTGCGGGCACGGCCGTCTGGGTGGGAGCAATGACGACCGGTGTGCTGGTCGGTTCGGTGCTGACGGGGGTCGCAGTGCCGCAGGCAGACAGCAGACTGGCAGCGCACAGGGTCAATACTGCAATCCGGTTAATGGGTCGCATAGACACCTCTATAGCTCATCCCGATGCAGAAAACGCTGATGCGTCAATACACCGGTGTGATTGGGCTCGCGGCTGAGAACCTGCGCAAACAACGCCGCCGCCTGGTCGTATTGGCGTAGACCAAGGCACCCCAGCGCCTCCATATAATCGCAATGGAGCTGGTGACGCAGCGCCGAATCGTCGTTGAATACGAGGAACGTCGGGTACGACACGGCGAAGTAATCCGGCCGGAGCACATCGTCGCGATGGAGGCGCGCATAGGCCACCAGTCGCTCGAACAACGCAGTTGCCCGTGTCGTATCACCGAGTTTGCGCCAGGCGATGCCCTGATACCAAATCATGTCGGGTGGTTGGTCGTTGTAGTACCGCGCCGAGGTCGGCTCGCTGTCGCCGCGGGTGGCGTGCTGCCAGGCTGCAGTCGCTGCGTCGTGTTGACCGAGCGCTGCCAGTGCCACCCCGCGCCAGTAATGGATGTGGTTTTCGTTGCTGCCCGGCAATTTACCCTCGCCCAGATTGTGCGGGTATGCAATGGCCGCATCGAGTGCCGCCAATGCTGCAGCCGCATCGCTGGGCAGCAGGGTTTGGGCCACGCCAATCAATCCCGCCACGTATTGGGCAGCCACGCGGCCTTCGCCGCCCTCCCATGGGTGGAACGAACGCCGTCGCAGAATGTCGACTGCTTCGTCGTATCGGCCTGCATTGTTGAGTAGGGTGACGTATTCGATGGTCAAGTCGTCGCGTTGGTCGACCAGCTGGCGGGCACCAGTCAGGTCCTGCAGGCGGGTCGCAGGCGCATCGCCGCGCACACGGGCCAACTGATCGGCTTCGTAGCGGAGCCGCGCGTCGCTCGGATCATGCCTCAGTGCGTGCGCATAGGCAGCCGTGGCAGCGCTCATGTCGCCGTGGTGGTCGGTGTAGGCCAGTCCCAGATTGCGCCATGCGACGGCATTGGTGGGGTCATGGGCGACGGCGTGCTGCCAACATTCGATGGCGGCATCGGGCATGCGATGGGCATACCAGAAGTTGCCCAGGTAATAACTCGCGCGGCCGTCCGTCGGTACCTGTGCCAAGGCGTTCTGCAGGACCACGACGTGCTCGAGCCGATGCGGGAAGCACCAGTCCATGCTACACGCCTGCGCCGTGTGGAGCGCACTGCGGGCAGCGTCGATTTGGCCATCCTGATGCAACACCGATGCGCGCAGGTACTGATTGAGCGGCGCATCCTGCGGTCCTGCCGCCAGGACTGCCAGCGCGCTCGTTGCATCGCCGGCATGGGCGTACTCGAGGGCCAGCGTCTCGGTCAGATGGGCGTTCCAGACCAGTGCATCGGCCACGGTCGAGGAGCCGGCGATGGTCCGTTGCTCCCAGGCGGCGCCGGGGTCCATTGGGTCGAGGGCAAGCGCTGTGTCGATGGCAGCCACTGCAGCCACGGTGTTCCCCAAACGGCGCTGCAAGGCTATCTCGAGGTGGCGTGCCTGGTGGTGACTGGCGTTGCGGCGCAGGGCACTCTGTGCCAAGCGCAGTGCGTCGCCGAGGTCGCCGCGGCGTGATTGGATGCGTGCGAGTTCGTAGAATGCCGCGTCCTGCCAGGCAGCATTCCAAGTTGCCTTGTAGAACGCATCGAAGGCCTCGTCGTAGCGCGATTGGAAGCGCAACGCCAGACCCAGGTTGTAATATGCTTCGCCGTCGTACGGGTTCGGGTTGCGGCTGGTGATGCGTACAATCGCGCGGCGGAACGAATGCTCGGCCGCCTGGAAGTCCCCCCGGCGCAGCGCCAATAATCCCATCGCGTTGTTGCACCGACCATCGTGCGGATCGCGTCGCAATGCCTCGAGGTAATAATCCTCGGGCTTGAAGGTCGCATGCCGGTATTGTTCGAGGTGCAGTCCATTGAGGAACAACTCGTCTGTCGAACCAATTTCGGCCGGTGGTTTGGCCGGTGTGGCAGCCGCTGGGATGTCCTGTAGTGTCGGCTTGGGTGGCGCGTACCGCATCAGCTGCTGGCCGGTGACACGGTCCGTCACCACCAACACGAGCTCGTGTGCGGGGAACGCCTCGCGCTGCGGGACGTCCTCGACCAACACGCGCACGGGGTCGAGCGCCGTCTCGCGTTGCCACACCAATGCGCCGTTGCGCTGCAGGGTCACGGCCACGTTGCGCGGACTGGTCACATAGACCCCGACGTGCGTCTGCGCGTCGCTGTGGCTCAGATGCACCACCACGTCGGTGTTGGCGTTGCTAGCCGGACCGATGCCCTTGTACGGCATAAAGTTCTGCTCGAAGCGCTTTTCTTCGCCGGGCATCAACCACGAAAAATCCGGCTGGTTGTCGGTGAACGCTCCACACATCAGCTCGATGTACGGGCCGTCTTCGTCGGTCAACTGCCGATCCCACATTAACCCAAAATCGCTGTTGCCCCAGGTCCACTGCTTTTTGCCGGGCACCAGATGGTGGTTGGCCACGTGCATCATACCGGCCTGCTTGCCATGGTCATAGTTGCCGACAAAGTCGTAGTCCGAATGATAGGCCATATACGACGTCGGCACCGGGATGTTTTTGTAGCGCGAAATGTCCGTCCCCGGCGCGTAATTTACCTTGTAATACGTACCCTTGGCGATGGGGAACTCGCTCACGTCGCGCTTGCCGTGGTCCATGACCGCGTGCACATCGGGCGGGAACACCGATTGGTACTCGTCGTTTACATGCACGGCCGGATTGGCCCACCAGAGGAACGTTTGCGGCTCGGCGGTGCGGTTGTGCAACTGCGCCGATATCTGCAATACGGCTTTGTCGGGGTGCATCGTAAAGCCGTGCAACCCTTTGGTGAAGAACATCCGCTCGACTTCGCTACACCAGATCGTCGCACTGCCGTCGGCGTGCTCGACGATGCGCCAATCGACCGGGTCAAAGGTGCTCGGCCGATGATGCTGCGGCCAGTTGAACTCGATTCCGCCCGAGATCCACGGCCCACTCAACCCCACCAGGGCCGGCTTGATGACGCGATTGTAATAGACGAAGTGGTACCCGTTTGTTTTGTCGAGCGCCATCTGTACGCGCCCGCCTAACTCGGGCAGGATCATCACCTTGAGGTAGGCGTTCTCGAGGAACACCGCGGTGTATGTCTGGTCGTGTTTGTCGTCCGACACACTATCGATTACGGGGTATGGATAGACCACACCGCTACTGCCCTGATAGACGCGCTGATTCAAAAACTGCGGTTGCTTCAATGCCGCCCCGACCCCATAGGTGGGGATGACGACCGACTCGCTCCAGGCGCGCACGCGCTCGCTCATGCGATCACTCCATTGTGGTGCAAAACAAAACTGATGTGATGAGTTGTCTCGTCGCTGTCTCGTGAATGTGGCTATCGTACCATGACCAATTACCTCCAACAATGGAGTTTTGCCTTTGATACCGAAACTCATTTAATGAGATTTTTGCATTTTTTGAAAAAGGCCCCGCCAACGCCCCCTGCCCACATGCGCTCCTGGCAGCCCCATATGCGCGCCGCATCCACTCCTACCGATTGCGCACAGGTTGTGCATCTCGTTGTCGCATGGCAGTGCGCCGGTGTGCCACTGCGAGCGCCGCGCACCGGGGCGGGGCACGTCTGCCGCGCGGTGTCTCGTGGGCAAAACCGCAGCCGCCTCGCCTGTTGCGCATGCAGGTGTAGCCGGAGCGGCTCAGGGCACACAAAAACCGCGCTGTGCACATATTGTGCACAGCGCGGTGATACTGGAGTTCTTAGCGCAGGATATCGCCGAATGCCTCGAGGGCGTCGTCGATGTAGGTATCGCTTGCACCTTTGCCCATGTGGCCGACACGCATAATCTTGGAGGCCAACGGTCCGATGCCACCGGCCGTGTAGAAGCCGTAGCGCTCTTTCATTGCCTTCTTGATTTCGTTGATGTCCTTGCCGGCAGGAATGAGCACCGAGGTCACCTGTGGGGTGGCTTCGGCATCTGGGACCAAGTAGCCAATCCCCATGCTCGTGATACCCTTGCGGAAGCGTGCCGCAGCCCGGTAGTGGTGGTCCACATACCCTTGCTTGCCCATCGCCAGTACCTGCTTGAGGCGCAACTGAACGGCCAGCACCAGGGTTGGTGGCATGGTGGCTGGCTGCGGATGCTCTGGCGAGCCCTGTTGGTACGAGCGCAGCGTGCGCAGGTCAAACAACCAACCGATGGGACCGACGGGGTGGCTGTCCATGTAGTCCCAGCCTTTTTGGCTGACGGCTACGAAGCCGAGTCCGGCCGGTGCAGCCAAGGCCTTCTGTGAGGCGCTGACACAGACGTCGATGTCCCAGGCATCGACTTCGAGCGGGGTGCCGGCAAAGCCAGTGATGGCGTCCACAATGCTCGGGATGCCGAATTCTTTGGCCAATGCGGCCAATTCTTTGACGGGGTTGAGCGCGCCGGTCGACGTCTCTGCATAGACAAAACCCAACGCATCGAACGGACCATGCTCTTTGAGCGCTGCACGCACGACATCGACCGAGATCGCCCGGCCCCATTCGCCTTCGATAATATGAACGCCGATACCGCGTGCGGTGGCGATGTTGGCCATGTGCTCACCGAACCAACCGTTGCGCACAATTGCCATGCGCTTGCCGGTGGCGAGCATGCTGCCGATGGCCACTTCGAGCCCGGTCGTGCCGGATCCGACAATGGGGAACACATTGGCAGTGGTGCCGAATAAATGTTTGAGGTCGGTGACCACATCGGCATAGATGGCTGCCCATTCTGGACCATAGTGGGGAATCTGCGGGCTGCCGAGGACCTTGAGTACGGCATCATCGACGTCGACAGGTCCAGGGATAAGCATTCGATAGGTGGTCATGCATCGCTCCATTCAATGCGAAGGGTTCAGAGTATAAGTATACCACTCCTACCCATCATGTGAGGGGTAGGAGTGTGTCGCGGTGTGCTGTTATTTGAGGCGATCTGCTCCTGCGAATTCCGCAAACAGACGCTTCATGTGTCCTGATGGATCGGTGTAGAAGTCAGCCGCGCTGACACCGAGTTGGACGGGGCGGACCGCCGCTTTGACGGTCGGTTTGCTGGCGGCGAATTGCTTGATGACCTCGGCGTGCGGCTTGAGTGTGCCGTCTGGGCGGACCATCCCAAAGAAGCGTTCGTGGCGCGCTTCGTCGCAGGGTGGTTCGTTCCACAGATCCGAGCTGTAGTCCGCAAAGCACCACAGCATCGCTCCGGTCGCACCGACGTCGACCAGGGTCGGCAGTACGGCGGCGTAGTAGGCAGCCAAATCTTCTTCGGAGGCCATGAATTGGGTGCGTGGTTTGCCGTATGCGGTCCAGTTCCACACCTGTGACGGTGCGCCCGGAGGTGCCGTGCAGCCGCCGAATTCTTCCATCAACGTCGGTTTGCCGCACAGGGCGCTGACCACGGCACAGGTAAACGGCACGTAGTCGGGGTCGAGGGGGTTCTTCATCCA
>JBFYTT010000410.1:0-3594 GCA_041300425.1 Roseiflexaceae bacterium | reverse complement strand
CAAAGCTGCCCGCGAAATGCGAGAGCGCATGCACCATTTGGTGGGTGTCGACGTCGCCACAAAAGTCGACATCGGAACCTTTCACAGCCTCGCAGCGCGTTGGCTTCGTCGCGATGGGCGGGCAATCGGTTTGGCCGATGGGTGGCTCATATATGACGATGATGATCAGCAGCGGCTGATTAAACGGGTCAGCAAAGAACTCAAGTTGCCCGACAAACCGTTCACCCCACGGGCGATTTCGAGTGCGATTTCGAGTGCAAAAAACGAACTGTTGGATCCTGCTGCATACACCGCAGCGAGCCGGAGCCCCGAGGGCCGGATGTATGCGGCAGCGTATACACGCTACAGCGAGCTGCTCACCGTCGCTGCGGCTGTTGACTTTGATGACTTGCTTTTGCGGACGCTCGATTTGTTCCGCACACCGCTGCTCAACAGGTATCATCGGCGCTATCGATATATCTTGGTGGACGAATACCAAGACACCAATCGCGCCCAATACGAGATGATCAAAGCGCTCGCACGCGGATCCGGCAATATCTTTGTGGTGGGTGATGATGACCAGTCGATTTATGGCTGGCGCGGTGCGGATGTGCGCAATATACGCCGGTTCGAATCGGATTTTGCGGGTGCACATGTCATCATCTTGGCCGAAAACTACCGGAGCACGCAGACCATTCTCGACGTCGCTCAGGTACTCATCGATGCAGCTCCCAAGCGCATCCATCGTAAATTGTTGCGAGGACAAACGCCGGGGGGTGAACCGGTGAGTTGGCGCGAGTGTAGCGACCAAAACGAAGAATCTCAGCGTGTCTGCGATGCCATCGAGGGTCTTGTCAAAAAAGGTGTGGCGCGCTATGCAGACTGTGCCATTATGTACCGAACCAATGCGCAAAGTCGTGCGTTCGAAGAGGCGTTGAGCCGGCGCCGCATCCCGTATGTGGTGATCGGCGGTATGCGATTCTATGAGCGCCGTGAAATAAAAGACGTGCTCGCGTGGCTCCGTCTGCTGAGTAACCCGAATGATGACATTTCACTCGTGCGGGCTATCGAGTTCCCTGCACAGGGCATTGGGGCAGGCAGTATCGCTCACCTGAGTGAATGGGCTAGTAGTCATGGCGTCTCACTGTATCAGGCTCTCATCGATGCTGCGGCCGATTCGACGGCGATACCTGCATTGCGTGGGGCGGCGCGGCAGCGCGTGATGTCGTTTGGGGCTCGGCTGTACGGATTGGTCAAGCGTGCACCAACCCTCTCGTTACTCGATGCGTTCGACGAAATGCTCCGCGAGTCACAGTTTGTGGCGGGTCTAGTAAACGAGTACGGCGGCACGGACGCCGAGTCACGCGTCGAAAATGTCAATGAGCTCCGCCGTGTCGCCGGCGAATATGCGGAACTCCCCGTTGACGAGCAACTTGCCCGCTTCCTCGAGGAAGTAGCCTTGGTTGCAGATGTCGATCGCTTGGCCGCTGTCGATAACCATGTTGTCTGTATCACGCTGCATCAGGCGAAAGGGCTCGAATACGATAATGTGTTCTTGGTCGGTCTTGAGGACGAGCTCATTCCCCACAGTCGGACGCACAATGATCCCGTACAGATCGAAGAAGAGCGGCGGATTTTGTACGTCGGAGTGACACGCGCGCGTAAACGCTTGGCATTGTCTCGGGTGCTCCGACGGATGAACTTCGGTCGGTATGACCAAACCATCGCAACGCGGTTTTTGGCAGATATCCCGAAGGGACTGTTGGCACATACAACGAACTTGGGTACGGTGAATCCGTCTGCGGGTGGGGGCCGGAGCAATCCGGCGTTCCAAGGATGGGGCACCACCGCAGCGCTCAAACCGAGCAGAGTCACAGTCGAGTATGCGGTCGGAGATGTGGTGCGGCACCAGCGCTTCGGAGAAGGCGTTGTCTTGGCTGCCAAGTCGGTTGATGATGATGTAGAGGTCGTTGTGCGGTTTGCGGACTCCGCAGCAGGCGAAAAACGCTTGATTGCGAGTTTTGCGCGGCTAGAAAAAGTCATCACCCCGAACTGACACCCCAACTCCGTAGTTGTGCCTGGAGCTCAGCAAGCGAAGCGACTTTTTTGAACCGTGCTCCCGAAATACCGTGAGTGGCCGCTTTACAGTCGTCCCAGGTTACGTGGCGTTCGACGACCCCGTTGACCACGCTGACATAACACGGGTAGCGGGCCAATGTTGCATCACCAGTTCCAACGGTGAGCGGTCTGGCCGGTGCTGTGCTCGCAGGAACGCGTGGAGCAGCAGCGGCGCCACGTGACCCGGCCTGCAGTTGCGCCAGGGTGTTCGCGCGTTCGTTGTGGACGTGGCCGGCATGACCTTTGACATGATGCCAATGAACGTTGGCGTGGGTATGGGTGATCAGCGCTTCCCACAGGTCTTTGTTTTCGACCGGATCGCCAGTACGTGTCTTCCAGCCGTTTTTGCGCCATCCGTTGACCCATTTGGTAATCCCGGTGATGAGGTATTGACTGTCTGTGTAGACATGAATGGTATGATCACGAGGCGCCTGTTGGAGCCCGACGAGTGCCGCGGTGAGTTCCATCCGGTTATTCGTTGTATCGACTGCGCTGCCGCTGAATTCGGTTGCACTGCCGTTGTGGAGGATAATGGTCGCCCAACCACCACGTCCCGGGTTGCCGGAACAGGCGCCGTCGGTGATAATGTCGGTAGTGTTCATGCTGTTCCTTGTACGAGGGTCCTGATGCGACGAATCTTGTTGCTGATACTAACATGTTTTGTTGTCGCGGGGTGCGCAGCTACCCAAGACGACACGAGTGTGCCTGACCCCGTTGATGCAATACCCTACAGAGTTTCGAGTACGTCGAGTTTGCCCGAGGTAATGGCAGCCTACGACAACAATCTGCATGCGATGCTCCGTGCGAAAGGGTACCGCGTTACTGATGAGACTTCCTTTGTGCGTATCCCACGGCCGATTGCCGAGGTTGCACAGAGCTATGATGATGCAGCACGTGCCAATGACTGGAGTATCGACCCGCCGTTACCTCCTCGGGACAGTCGGATCTTGCGAACCTATCGGAACGGCACACAAATCCTGATTGTGACGTTGTTTGCCGAAGCCAACACCCGCGACGGAGTTGTTTCGTTGCGTATCACCGCAGACCGGTAGTGGTCGGGTATAATACATGTATGTCATCCGTAGAAGGAACCACCATGAAATCTGTGCGTCTCGTGCTCTTGGGTGTTTGTGCACTTGCCCTCTTGGTCGCTTGTGGAGGGAGTGCTGCAACAGTACCGACGGCACTCGCCAAAAACGATAACCCTGCACCTGCCACCGCTCCGCTCGAAGCCATTATCACGGGTTGGAAGACCGAAGCGCGGGCAGGACTCCAGTTGGGCAGTGTTTTACCTGAATCAATCGTCGAAGAAGCATACACGAGCTCTGCTGACTTGACCGCAGTAGACGAGTACTACAACAAGCAGTTAGGTGCAGGTGGCTGGATTTACCGCAAACGAACGCCAGGGTTGAATGCCGATGGCTTCATGCTGTCAGGCTACGAACAAGGCAATCAAGCCTTGATTATCGGCGCCATCGATCTGACCAAGTTTGGTGG
>JBFYTT010000405.1:0-6100 GCA_041300425.1 Roseiflexaceae bacterium | reverse complement strand
TCGCAGTAGCACGCAATATATTGCCGGTTGCCGAGCGATCTGAGGCGCTATGAAGCCCTACATCATCGGCATCGCCGGCGGCAGCGGCTCAGGCAAAACCACGTTGACGCGGCAGATTATCGACGCCAGCAGTGCAGCCTCGGTGGCGTGGATCCCGTTTGATGCGTATTATCGTGATTTGTCGGCGTTTGGTATTGCTGAGCGACAGCAGATGAATTTCGATCACCCCGATGCGTTCGACACTGCGTTGTGTCTGCAGCATCTGGATGCGTTGGCGGATGGGCAGTCGGTCGTCGTGCCAGAGTATGATTTCGTCGCCTATACCCGTGCCCAGGGCGGGCATGTGGTGCAGCCGCGACCGGTAATTATCGTCGAAGGCATCGTTTTGTTTGTCGATGCGGCGCTGCGGCAGCGCTTTGATTTGCGGGTGTTTGTCGATGCCCCAGACGATATCCGGCTGCTGCGGCGCATCCTGCGCGACACCCAAGAACGCGGCCGCGATGTCGTGTCGGTCTGCAGACAGTACCTGGCTACCGTGCGGCCGATGCATCAGGCGTTCGTCGCCCCATCGCGGGAACACGCCCACATCATCATCCCGAGTGGCGATGACACCCAACCGGCAATTACCCTTTTGAGTGCCGAAGTGCAGCGCCACATTGATAAAGCGGCAAACCTGTCCGTGCGCTAGGATGCATGTATGCATATTTACCCGTTCCCACCGCGCCTCGCACAGAGCCCGTATCTCGATGCGCTCTATGCCCAATTGCCGGTCGACGCGCACGTCGATCGGCGTTCGCCGCGGCGGTACTTCTGGCGCATGCTGTTGAGCCGCGGACAGCGTCTTTTTCACCTGCACTTTTTCGACGCTGTCGTGCAGCACCCCAACCGTGTCGTCTGTTGGCTGCGGTCCACTGCGTGGGTGCTGTTGCTCATGCTGGTGCGTGCCTGTGGCGTACGAATCGTATGGACGGTCCATAATCTGCAACCGCACGAGTGCTTTCACCCCGATATCGCCACGCGGACTGTTGGTCGGGTGATCCGCCAATGTCATGCGTTGACAGTGCATCATCATTGCACCAAGCAGCGCATCCAAAAAGAATACCAGGGTGTGCCGTCGATCCATGTCATCCCACATGGGCACGCCGACGAACCGTTTGGTCCGCTGCCCTCGCGGGCAGGTGCACGGGCCAGCCTCGGCTTGGATCAGGAGGTACCGGTTTTTCTCTACATGGGGATGATTCGGCGCTACAAAGGGCTCGAACTCTTGATCGAGGCGATGCCGTTATTGCCGCAAACCATGTTGATTATCGCCGGACATCCAGCCGACAAGCAGTATCTGTCCGAAATTCACCAACGTACCGCGCGCAGTATCAACATTTCGCTCCATCCGCGCTATATGTCCGACAGCGAAGCGGCCCGCTACGTGGCTGCCTGCGACGGCATGATCCTGCCGTATACCCAAATCACGACCTCGGGCATGCTCGTCGCTGCGATGGCGGCCGGGATTGTCTGCGTGGTGCCCAACCTCCCACCGTTGATTGAGCAGGTTCGTGATGGCGAAAACGGGTTTGTCTACTTGCATGGCAACGCACCGTCGCTCATTGCGGCCATGGAGCGTGTGATTGCCACACCGCGGCGCGATGTCATCGGCCACCATGCACGTGCATCGCTTGCGGCACACACCTGGCCGCACGTTGCAGGCCTCTTTCATGCGCTGTTTGTTACTGTACTCCGGCAACGCACATGAGTGCCACCCCATTGGTCAGCATTATCGTCGTCACCTACAACAGCGCCCACCGGTTGCCTGCGTTGGCAGCGTCGCTCGACGCAGACCCCGGGATGGTTGCTTGCGAACTCATCGTCGTCGACAATGGCTCGACCGATACCCCAGCACCCTTGCTACCAACGGCACAGTGGCTCGTGTTGCCGGGCAATCTCGGCTACGGGAGTGCGTGTAATCGCGGTGCAACGTTGGCTCGTGGTGAGTATGTGGTCTTTTGTAACCCTGATATACTAGTGACACCGTATTGGTGTCAACGGCTTATTGCCCATCTGGATGCGCACCCGTCGGTCGCCTGCATTACTCCCGAGACCCGCTATCCGGACGAGTCCATCCCGCTGGGAACAGGGGTCGCCGATCGCGACGCCCTCCCGGGTGCGGCGTTGATGATGCGTCGGGCAGACTGGCAGGCGTTGGGCGGGTTCGACGAACAGTTCTTTTTGTATTGGGAAGATACCGATCTCTGTTGGCGTGCCCAACGCGCAGGTCGGCGTACCGTCGTGGCCCGTGACGTCGAAATTACGCATCTCCGCAATGGTAGCGGTGGCGGTGCACAGACGTGGTTGCATCTGTATATCCAAAACGGTATCTATGCCCACCTCAAATCGCAATCGTGGGCGCGGGTTGTCTGGTTTGTGGGCAAACAGCTCATCGCATTGCCGTGGCGACTGCTCCACAGTCGTGATCGACGTCTGCTCTCGGCATTCGGCTGGAACATCAGACACCGTGCGCGCACCCTTCGGAGCAGACGATCCATTCTGGCTGGTCTCGACGTGCCAACGAAAGGAACTCCATGAGCAATCACCGCGCACCGTTGGTCTATCTTATTGGGAACGATGCCGTAGAAGACACGATCCAATACCTCGTCAACCTGGTCGCCCAAAGCGCCGCGTTGCCGTTTCATATCATTATCGTCGAACAATCGGGTATATTGCATCCGGCGATTCTTGCACTCACACAGCAGTCACCACACATAGAAGCCATTACGCTGGACATCCCTCCCCAAACCAGGGCACTTTTGCGTCTGCGTATTTTGATTGCCTGGCTGATACACACCAAACCCGCCATTGTGCATCTATTGGCCGCTACACCTGACACCGATACCGAGGTCATCGCAGCCTTGTGGGTCGCCCAAGTCCCCACTCGCATTGTGACCTTGGCAGAAGTCGCGCCGACCGTGCGGAGTGACGGGTTACGCCCCATTTATAGCTTCTTCGCACAGCGCTTGCTCCGTACAATCAGTGACATCATCGTCTACACCAGCGCAGCCAAACAGATTTTGCAGCACGAATATCGCTTGACTGACACCCATATCGCGGTTATTCCGATTGGTATTGATGCCGCCGTCTATGCGTTGCACATGACGCCCGACCATGACCGGGCGACGTATAATCTGCCGGCAGAAGGGCAGTTGATTGCCAGTATCGGGCAGCTTGCTCCCCACAAGGGGCATTCGGTCCTCATCCATGCAATGGATTCCATCTGGCAATACATCCCAGACGTGTCCCTGGTAATCGTCGGGACCGGCGAGCACCGTGCGTACCTGCACACGTTGGCTGGGCAAAGCACACATCCCGAGCGGATTGTGTTTATCGACGACATCGCCGATCGAACAGGATTTCTGCGGTGTATTGATGTATATGTGCAACCATCGTTTTCTGAACCGATGTCGTTTGATTTGTTGATGGCGATGGCGATGGAACGTCCCGTTGTTGCGTCGGCAATAGCCAACATACACGAAATCATCGAGTCCAACGCCAGTGGCTTGTTGGTTCGTCCCGGATCCGCCGACGCACTCGCATCCGCCATTATGCGCATCTTTAACGATGCTGCAATTCGGATAACGGTATCGCTCAATGCACGTACCCGTGTTGCACAGCGCTTTACGATGGAACGTTGGCTCACTGCCACCGTCGCTCTCTACCGACGGGTATGAACAGAACGCGCCCCACGTAGAGCACAACGAAGGGAGTACCGTGACCACAACACAACCTCCCGTAGGAGGACAACCTGTTCATACCGCACTAGCCGTGCCACGCATCGCGGTTATCATCCCCACCATGGCATCGACGCCCCTCGATGTCCAAGCGATGATGGCGACACAGACGCTGCAACCCATTCACGTCGTCATCGTCTACCGTCAATCACCCAACGGGTACGCTCGGAACGTGGGTGCCTACCGTGTGAGTGATCACGCACAAACAGACCCTGTCGATTGGTACCTCTTCCTCGATGATGATGCGTTGTTTGGGCACCCCGAGTGCATAGAACGACTGTACCAAGCAACGCGCCAGCCGGGTGTGGCCATTGTGGGTGCTGCCCGCATCTTGCCGGACGATGCGAGTCCTTTTGAGCAGGCAGTCGCGCAGCAGGTTGCCCGCATTGTGAACCCCGTGGTGCCGATAGACACCCGCACCGACCCGGACCCACCACACTACAGCTGCTCGATAACGACGACCTGCTGCTTGGTGTCACGCCGGGTCTTCGAAGCGGTTGGCGGCTTCGACCCAACTCTGACCCGGGGCGTCGATACCGAGTTTTTTGTGCGGGTGCGGGGGTTGCACCGTGCCGAAGCACCCGTGCATCTGGTCCAGGCGGGCAATGCCTGGGTGACGCACCATGCCCCACAGTCGATGGCTGCGTTGTGGCACAAGCACTACGCCTACGGCAAGGGTCACGCACAAGAAGTGCGCCGCGATCCGCGCCGAGCCCGTGCCGGCAACTACTTTCGGTCACGCCTGCAGGCGGCGGTGTGGCTCCTGTTGCGGACCATCTTGGTGCCCATCCACTGCGTCGTTCCGTTCTCGTTTGGCGATCCGCGCTGGCGACTTGCCTGGTCACCGCTCAAAGCCTATGCATCGTACGCCAGCGCGTTGGGGTACGTCGATGGATGGTATCGCCATGACGACTGAGCGCCTGCGGATTATCGTCGATGCCCGCTATGCCTGTGACGCGTACCCGGGCATCGGGCGCGTGGTCATCGGGATGGCACAGGCACTGGCGCATCATCCGGATGTAGCACACCTCCACCTCATCACGAATCCACGTCGTGTCAACACCCACCTGCAGCTCCCTGCTACATCAGTGACCGTCACGCATCATCACGTGAGTGCCCTGCCCGACAGCGTGGCCGAAGGGCAGCGCGTGCGGCGGCTGGCAAACACGATTGCCGCCGATTGGTTTTATACGCCGTACCTGCGCTTACCGTGGGGGCGTTTTGTTCCACGGACGATGGTAACCGTCCACGATGCCATCCCTTTGCAGAGCACATCGACTCCGTGGCATGTTCGCATCGGGTTTCGGCTAGCGCTCTGGCTGGTGGCCGCCCGTGCGAGCCTCCTGACAACGGTATCTGATGATGCTGCTGCGCAGATTGCACCCCACATATGGCCATATCGCCCGCCGGTCGTCATACCAAATGGCGTCGATGCACAGTTTTTTGTGCCTGTCCCTGTACTGGATCAGGCTGCACACGGCATCTCGGGACCATACGCGCTATGCGTCAGTTCAAATCAAGCACATAAAAATCTCGCCACACTGGTAGCCGCATGGCGCATCCTGGTGACCGAACACGCACTCGACGCGGGCGCCACGCTGGTTATTGCGGGGCAGTTCAATCCGACCCGTGATTGCCCGTGGCGAGCGGCCTTGGACCTTCCGATTATCGAAATTCCCAATCCCGATGATGTCCTGCTTCGGCAACTCTTCCATGGTGCCCAGATGGTGGTTCAGCCGTCGCGTGCCGAGGGCTTCGGGCTGCCTGTCTACGAAGCGTTGGCCTGTGGCTGTGCAGTGTTGTGTAGTGACCTGCCGGTGTATCGCGAAACGGTGGCCGATGCGGTTGTCACGACTGCTGTTGATGATCCCAAAGTACTCGCCCAGGCCATCGCAGCGCTCTGGAACGACCCGATCCGACGTGCACACCTGACGAGCGCGGGTCCACCGGTTGCACGCCGCTTCGATTGGAACGCCGCCGCCGCACAAGCAATTGCGCTCATGCACAAAAACACCCCCGGTCGTTGACCGGGGGTGCAGCACAGTCAGCGTGCGGTTACGGCGCTTCTGCCTCGTTTGGTTGGGGTGCATCTTCGACGGGTGCGGTCTGTGATGCGTCGATGTACCGTACACCGAACGCTGGGGTCACACCAGGTGTGTTCAGATTGCCCTGAGGCTCGGGCATTTCGATTTTGGGGATGCCGTTATCGAGGTCGGCGGGATTGAATACGTAAATATTTGGCCATGGCTTGAAGCGTGTCCGGTAGACTTCCGGAGCGCGAACCGTGCCATCAGGATCAATAATCGTGCGCGCGATGTCAATAG
>JBFYTT010000380.1:0-5654 GCA_041300425.1 Roseiflexaceae bacterium | reverse complement strand
GGCGTCATTGAGGCCATCGAAGGCACCGGCCCCAACTTCATGGTGGCCGTCCAATGCCATCCCGAGACCTTGCGCGGCGAAGCCGACCCCCGTTGGCAAGCCATGTTTGACCGCTTCGTCCAACGCTGCCGCGACGCCCGCAGCGTCATTGCATAGAAAGACCCACATGGAACCGTCATACATCGCCCTTCCCGCATTCCGCATCATCGGCATGCACCTGTATGCGACCCCCATGACGCCGGAAATCCCCGCGCTGTGGGATACAGTCCAGCCCTACCTCGAGACCATCCCCACCATCCGACCCAATGTGAGCTACGGCGTCCAACAAAACATGGACCCGGTCGCAATGAAGTTTGACTACTGGTGTGGCCTCGAAGTCGATGCCGACACGCACATCCCCGCAGGATTGGTCGAGAAAATCATCCCTGCGCAAGAATACGCCGTCTTCCCCTGTACCCTCGGGTCCATCGGCGAGACATTCGGCTATATCTTCGATACCTGGCTCAAGGCATCCGGCTATACCATGACCAGCGGGCCATACTACGAACGCTATGGCATCGAATTCGACGGCACGCCCGATGCACCGTTGGATATCTACATCCCGATTACCCTCGGCAGCTAATTCCCTGCTATACAGAAGGACCCATCAATGACGAAGCGTCCCATCATCGGCATCCCCTGCACCCACTCGCGTGACGAATGGGGCGGCCTGTCGCTCGGCAACTCGCAGACCTACATCCGTGCTATCGAACATGCCGGCGGCGTGCCGTTGCTCTTGCCCACCTCCGAAAACCGCGAGGTCCTCGATGGCCTCTATGGTGTCATCGATGGCCTCCTCCTGGCCGGCGGCGTCGACATCCATCCCGATGCCTACGGTCACGCCCCTCACCCCAAATTGGGCAGCAACAACCTCGAGCAAGACAGCGCTGAGGTCTATCTGACCAAGCGCGCCGCTGCCGACGGCAAGCCCCTCTTGGGGATCTGCCGCGGTCACCAGATGCTCAATGTGGCGCTGGGCGGCACGTTGTTCCAAGATATCCCGGCCGAAATCGCCGGCAGCCTCGATCACTCTTTCTCGGCCAACCTCAAGGACGGCACCGTCTTGGCCCACGAAATCCAGATCGGCGAGGACAGCTGGCTGGCCGAAACCCTCGAACAGACCATCATCCAGACCAATAGCATGCACCACCAGTCGGTACGCGACGTCGCCCCATCGCTCCGCGTGGTCGGCACCACCGCCGACGGTGTGGTCGAGGTCATCGAATCGACCGGGAGCAACTTCGCCATCGGCATCCAGTCACACCCCGAGGAGCTCTGGGACACGACCGAAACCAAATGGCAGAAGCTTTTCGACGCCTATATCGCCGAGGTCATCAAGCACTGATTGTGTGGCTCTGACGCCCTTCCGTCGCAACGGGAGGGCGTTTTTCTCTGTAAAAAAGGGCCCACCGCATCGCTCTGCGCACACTGATGACGGGGCGACGGCGAAAGCGGGTCTGCCGCGGCGCGCGCACGCGCTCACATCCGCTGGGTATCCGTACGCCCCGTGTCTGGTCAATTGCAGCCGTGCGTGCGGGTTACACACAAACCCCCGTGCCGTCGACGGCACGGGGGCTGTTGTATACCGGATTCATTCAGGCGCGTGCTAGTCGAGGGTGGCGAGGGCCGGTGCGAGTTCTTCTTGGGTCAATCCACCCTCATAACGCCCGACGATAACGCCCTTGCTGTTGATCAAGAACAGCCATGGTTCAGACTGCAAACCCCATGCGTAATAGGCGTCCGATACACCGGCTTTGCGTTCGGCATCGGTCAAGTTGCGGCCTTCGTTCATGGCGATCTGAAAGACTTCGGTCTGCTGTTTGAACGAATCACCGAACGGAAAGCGGTAGATTTCGCTGTGGATAAACGTCACCGAATCACCATACTGACGTGCAAGCTCACCAAATACGGTCACGCTCGGACTACACACTGCGGTGCGACAAAAACCGGGTGTTGCGAACAACACGGCGATTGGTTTGCGTGCGACCAATGCATCATCGAGCGATGTCGCATACAAACTCGGCTCGGTCACTGCAGACGAACTGAGCTCTTTGGGGTCAGCGACGCTCGTTGCAGTAAGTGTTTTGGCTGCAATAGCCAAATCCCCGATTTTGGGGGCGATCGCGCGGTCGCTGACGGTCAATTGGAGATTCGATTGGGCAGATTGACCCGCGATAACGGTATCGATTTTGACGCCATAACTCCCTGCAACGGGGAAATCGAATGTCGCCACGTAGACGGCAGCCGGTAATCCTTTGCCGTAGTATGTCGCAGTGCTGGTGCCGATTGGCTTGGTTTTGTCCACATCGAGGTTATAGAACGTTGTGGTCACCACCGCAGTCGGATCATTGACGGGTGAACCATTTTGGATTATCCCAAGTGGCAGTCGATTGGGGCCAACCACTGCTTCGGTGAACGCAAAGACCGGCGTAACTGCCGCAGAAGCGGAGGGTGCGCCGCTACAACTGACGACGAAACAGACGCATACGAGGACGATGAGGCGACGGAACATAGGGACCTCCGGTTGAACGCTATTGGCTACAGTGTACACGAGCCGATGATATCTGGCACTTGGATACACAATTCCCCGTGTGGATGGTATACTGACAGCACGCAGTTGTGTTCGCACTGTGAGGAAGGGAGAATGCGCCATGGAAATCACGCAAAAGCGCCTCAATCGTGTCGATTTGGTGCACGTCAGTGGTCGTCTCGATGCCATGCATGCCCCGGCACTCCGGAACAAAATCGAAGAACTCTTTGCCGAAGGTCGGTATCGGATTGTGCTTGATTTCAGTGGGTTGGAGTACGTCGCAAGCCCCGGTTTGCGTGTCCTTATCGAAGCCCGCAAAAAAGCCCGCGACTGGAAGATAACTGACTTCGAGGGCGGCGACGTCCGTTTGGCCAGTCTCCCAAACCGTATTCGTGAGGTATTCGACCTCACCGGGTTCACGTCTTTGTTTGATATATACGCCGACGCCACCGAGGCAGTTGGTTCGTTCTAACGCGATCGGGTAGAGCCATGTCACACGCATCCACGACATTCCCTGCGTCGTTAGAATCACTGGTCGCAATCAGTGCATTTGTCAATACAGCGACACACCAATGCAAAATGAGTGAGCGTGAGGCATGGCACGTGCAACTCGCCGTCGATGAAGCCGCGACCAACATCATACAACACGCATATGGCGACACCGGCAGCGGCACGCTCGATGTCACGTGGTCGATCGACGGCGGTGTGTTGACGGTTGTCCTCAATGACCACGGCCAGGCGTTCGATCCGGCGCTCGTGCCATTGCCAGACATCCACTCCCCGTTCGAAGAACGCCAAGCAGGTGGGTTGGGCATTTATCTCATGAACAAACTCATGGATGAAGTGACCTATCGATTCACCGCTGCCGGCAACGAACTCACCCTGCGCAAGCGGTTTGCCGAAGCGACCGCCGCGACGCAGCAACATTTTGTCATCGAAGGTCGGCTCGATGCACGCGGCACCGCACTCGCACTCGAACCCGTGACCGCTGCCGTCGCAGCAGGTGCACGCACCATTTTGCTCGATATGCACAAGGTATCGTTTTTGAGCAGTAGCGGATTACGTTCGTTGCTCATGATTCGACGCGAAATCAATGCACATCAGGGTACATTGATGCTGATTGCGCTGCTCCCTCACGTCGAAGAAGTGTTCACGATGACGGGATTTTCGCAAGTCTTTGAACTCTATCCCAACATCGAAGCAGCCCGTACCGCACTGGCAGCACGCGGCGAAAACTCGTAATTTCCAGCGTTTTTCTCCATCCCATCCCCTCAGTTCATGTCAAGAGGTACTGGTAGGTGAACAGCAAGCGTGAGCGTTGGCTCATCGTGTACAGCATCGGTGTCGGCATACCCGGGTTCGTCTGGTTGGCAACTGCCGCTCAGGCCCCGACGGTACCGCTGTGGCATGTGCTGATTATCTGTGCACTCGCGTTGCTCATCGACAGCGTCGGGTTCCGTGAACCACCGGCGGACCCCCACACACTGACCGGCATCATTGTTTTGAGTGTTGCACTATCGATGCAACCCTGGATGGCTGCAGTCATTGCTGGCGTAGTCGGGTGTGTCATCGGCGTGGCGTTGCCGTTTTTTGATCATCGACCACTCAATGTCTATTCGTTGGTGATTCGGCCGTTTGCGCGGGCCGGGGTGCGTGTCGTTGCGGTGTTACTGGGTGTCGCTGTTGCACAGGCGGTCGGCGGTTGGGTTGGTATCGTGCTCCAGATTGTGCTCTACCCCGCGCTCATCATGGTCAACCGCGCCGCCCGTATGTGGCTCCACGACGGGATGCCTGCAGTGCGCCAATGGTGGCGCGGCAACACGATTTCGATGCTTTTTGTCGAAATCATCCCGCTGCCACTCGCACTCCTCGGGTCGGCGATTTATACCGCACCGGAGCTCGGGATTGCCTACTTCGTCCTGTTTGGGGTGGCACTCTTTGCCGCCAGTGTGGTGCTCAGTCAAGTCGGCATCAGCCTGCGGCACCAACAGACATCGACCAACGAATTAGCCATTCTCAATGCAACCAGCCGAGCGATTATCCGATCAGAGCTCGATGTCGATGCCCTTTGTGAGCTCATTTATCGCGAAGCCGGCAATGTCCTCGACACATCGTCGTTCCATCTCGGGATTTTTGCACCAAACAGCGACCGCTACACGCTCAAAGTCCGGGTCCAGGATCGGCAACGCCTCGATCCATTGACCGTTGATGTGCCCAGTGGTGACGGGATTATCGGTTGGATGCGACAAACCGGGCGTTCGTTGCTCATCGCAGACTTCAAAAAAGAGATGGACACGTTGCCTGCACGGCCGCGGTATCAGAGCGCCAACCCGCCGAGTTCTGGGGTCTATGTCCCGCTCATCAGTGGGAATCAGGTGATTGGCAGTATCTCGGTCCAGAGTCACGAGACCAATGCGTTCAGCGCAGATGACCTGCGCCGACTCAGTCAGATTGCGGACCAAGCGGCCGTTGCCATTAGCAAGGCACGGACCTTCAACGAAGCACGGGAACGCGCTGCCCAGCTCCAGGCGATCCAAGACGTCAGCGCACATTTATCGGTAATGCTCGAGCCAGACGAATTGTTGCCCGAGGTCATGCGGTTAATCCGCGAGCATTTGGGCTACCATCCGGTGCATTGTATAACCGTGAATGAGCATGGGATCTTGCAGTACCGTGCGACGACTGCCGATTTCGATGCAGCCGCATTCATGGAGCACCTCTTGGACGACGACAAAACCGGCATTATCGCCGAAGTCGCCCGCACGGGGCAACCCGTCCTCGTCAATGATGTGCACGACGATCCACGCTATGTCGAAGATGACCCACACACGCGTAGTGAATTAGCTGTCCCTATGCGCTTTGCAGACCGTTTGGTCGGCATATTGGATGTCCAGAGTAGCGACGTCTGGCGCTTCGACGAAACCGATGTCTTTGTGATGCAGACATTGGCCGATCAAGTCGCACTTGCACTCGAGCGTGCCAAGGCGTTCAGCGCCCAGCGTGAAGAAGCCTGGCGCCTCAATGTATTGCTCCAAGCGGCTGCAGAACTCAACCGTACCGGCGCAATCGGGGATTTGCTCAATAC
>JBFYTT010000356.1:0-3727 GCA_041300425.1 Roseiflexaceae bacterium | reverse complement strand
CTTCCAAGCTCATGTCGAGAGTTCGATTCTCTCCTCCCGTACCAATTGATTGTTTTGCGTAGGACCATAACTGACTGCCACTCGCCCTGCGAGTGGCAGTTTTGTGCATGGTGCAGTGAATCAGAATACCGCCCGCCAAGACTTGACCACCGCCACCTACGCAGTCTGTCCAGTGGGCGTACCAACGCACTGTCCCGGGTTGCTGGTGAGCATGTGTACTTGGCGATATTGTGGTGCGTAGAATACCCATCGGTCTGATGTATGCGAAACATTGCTGCATGCATCCTCGTGGAGCAGACAGCGCAAAAGAGTAGTTATGCATTTGCAGAGTGCAGGGTTTTCGTGAAGGTTGAGATGCGCTTAGAGACATGCCGGCGCGTGCGCTCCTCGCCTGCACATATGGCGGCGGCGTTGCTTCACACCGCAGAGCGCTATTTGGGTTATTTTTATCTCCGTGCACGGATCAGAGCAACGAGACGGCTCTGCGGGGCTTGTTGATGCTCGCAATGTATGCCATCACGATGGTGTGGAAGCTGACGTTCATATCGATTGGTAATCCAAATGCACCGGACTCCTCGAGCGTCGCAAAGCCATGCACGATGCTGCGCAAGCCACGCAGCACATGGGTCCGATCTGCCCCTGACAACTCAAATGGGATGAGGATACGCTCGAGCAGCTCCATCAGCGATTGGTTGGCTTGGACTAACTCGGGGTTCGGTTGGCTTTGGGGGTGGAGGGTAGCGGCGTAGATGCCCGGGTTGAGGATGATGAAGCTCCGATAGGCCTCGGCAATGGCGAGCAACGCATCGGCCCCGCCGCGGCCGATGGCGGCGTCTTGGCAGCGCAAAAACAATGCCTGTGCGCCGTAGCCGGCCAGTGCCGCCTGGAGCGCATCGAGCCCGTCGACGTGATTGTAGAGCGACGGAATCTTGATGCCCAGCTCGGTGGCAATGGGTGCTAATGTCAATGCCGCAAAGCCGTAGGTGTTGACATGCCGGGCGGCTGCTTCGACGACGAGTGTGCGCGTGACGCGGTGCTTGGCCATACGGTGCTCACGATCAAGAAAACTAATGTTATTTGATTTTATATGAAAAAGATACGTTTTTCGTAGATCGTGAATAGAGCATCTTGTCACGATCGAAAGCGTTGAGCGAAGCTGGGTGTACACGGGTATTGCACGAGATTGCGCAGAAACCTGGATGCTCACACAGTGGAGCGCGGCCACGCGTGCAGAGACGACGGGACCGCGCTTGGCTGCATTGACGTTTGGGTGTGATCGACTGTCTTCGGCGTACTCTCCGTGTCGCGCGCTCGCTATACGAACACGCAAGAACAATGCTCAGTCTAAAACAACCACAAACCGCGCGCCATGGCCGGTGCAATGATGATGACCAAAAGAAGACCAATCAGCTGAATACGCAAGAAGCTGCGAATGCGCTGAAACTCCGCATCTGGAACGAGAAGTCCTTCTTGGTCGATTGTTCCCCAACGGATATAGCGAATCGTTGGGTAAATGGACAAGATTCCGATGATCAAAATCAGGAGCATTTTGACCCAAAACAACGCATTCCCCATGTAATACGTGTACACCTTGCCCCCGTAGAATACGCGCAATATGCCTGCACACAAGAGTACGAGCGACGAGATTCCGTACCACACATCAATCTGTTGTAACCCACGGACTTCATTGCTCGAGAGTCGCTGTCGAAAGATCAACCATTCGTAGACTAGACATGCCACCAACGTGAACGCTGCAACATGATGGAGAACGGCCAGGATTGTCGGTACATACAGCATGCGTGTTTCCTTTCTGCCCTTTTCAACGAACTATTCATGAATCAGCGCGCCCAACGATGGTCCACATCCGCGCAATCAAATAGACACTCACAAAAATGCCAAACGGTACAGCAAACAACGAAATAATTAGCAACGGCGCGTTCCCCATCATCACCGGCGCTGGAGTCAGCTGAATGAACCCCAAAAACGACATCGTGATGAGGCTCACTGCCCATACAAAATCTGCGAGTGCTACAATCGCCCACGCAATGACCAACCGCGGAGCGCGTGTCTCGGTACTGCGCACATACACAGACAACACGATCGCAGTCGTGGCCACCAGCACATCCACCACACCCGTCACCAACCCGACCGCGAGCGGGAGGTGACCGCGCGCATACGCCATGATCAAGAAAACTCCGCCGAACCGATAGACTTGTGTAAGCACCAACACGGACGTCGGCGTCTGCGCCAAGAGGTGTATCACAGATGGCAGACGCCACGCAGCCGTCAGCACCAATCCGGCCGGCATAAACGTGAGTGCCCCAAAAAGAAGAAAGCCAATCCCATCTGATGCGTGCCACTCCGACACACCAACAAAAAACGAGTATTGCCCGATGGAGATGGCCAAAACACCCCACACGACTATTACGATACTTGCGCTACGCATGGTGTTCCATGTATACGCAGCGATGATAGAAACCGTAATCGCAGCAATGACTGATGGGCCAACGGTGTAGATCACGTCCATGGCGTATTCCTTTGCACAGACAATACCTATCAGGCAAACTGCATCACAATTTTGCCCGTGCCCATCTGTTCTTCGTAGGCACGGATACCCGCTACGGCAGTTTCAAGTGAATAGGTGGCAGTGACGGCGCTGGTCATTGCTGGGTAGAGTTCATTTTGAATATCACGCATGGCGCGTATCACCTGCACCATGCCGCGGCGTTGAATCCACTGTGTCAGCCAAAACCCCTCGACCACTTTGGTGCCAAACAGCAGTGTGCTCACATCGACAGCAACCGACGCCGATGAGAGCGCGCCATAGACCAACACGCGTGCCCGTGCCGGCATCGCTTTGAGCATCACCCCTGTTAAATCGCCAGCGACGGCATCAAAACCAATCCCTGCACCGTAGCGATTGCAGGCATGTGTGAGCTGCGTAGAAAAATCTTCTTGAGTGCTCACCAGCACTTCTGTGGCACCTAGATCACGAAGTGCCTGTACCTGTGCCGAACTGCGGACGATGGCGATCGTCGCAAGACCACGGATGGTGGCGCTACGAATGAGCATGCGTCCCAATGCACTATTGGCGGCATTCAAGACGATGGCACGCTGACGCATCCGCCGTGCCTCGTCGATGAGTGCCCAGGCGGTCAATGGATTCACCATCAACATTGCGCCTTGGGCATCGCTGATGTGTTGTTTGAGCGGGAAAACATTGGTCGCGCTGGCAATTGTATACTCTGACCACGTCCCACCGTATGCTTGCGTAGCCAACGCTACCCGTCTACCACGCCACAGGAGGCCGAGGCCTGCGCCGGACGCCACTACTGTGCCGCATCCCTCAAAACCTGGGGTCGTGGGGAGTGCTCGTTGGATCCCATAGTCATTCCGCATAAACATCAAATCAGATGGATTGACGGCTGCTGCATGCATTTTGACAAGTACCTGCCCCGCACCTGGCGTCGGTATTGGCACTTCGCGGAGATGCAACCCATTTGGACCGTCGAACGACTCTAGTTGGAGTGCACGCATGGTACGAGGAATGGTCATCGGGTCATAGCCTTTCACGTTATGCGCTTAGCGAAAAACACGTTATCTCTGTCTGCCAGTGCAGAGTGAAAAATCACGCCAACTTCTATGGAGTACCAGATATTTCGATCACGTCGTATGTGTTAGATCCACCCCGTAAACGCGTCATCACATCAATGAAGCGCTTCATGAC
>JBFYTT010000321.1:0-4137 GCA_041300425.1 Roseiflexaceae bacterium | reverse complement strand
ATACCGATGGAGAGGTACTGCTAATCGTGACCGCCAACCCGCCGGCGCTGACCGAGCTCAGATTGATGTTCGATGCGCCCGCAGTGATGTCAGGCAACGATGGGATGACGACGGTCGGTACTGCAGGGGTCATCGTGAACGTCGGCGTGAAGGTGCTCGTCGGCGTGTTGGTCGGCGTATGCGTCGCCGTATTGGTCGGAGTCAATGTCGGCGTGTTGGTGTTGGTTGGGGTATTCGTCGCAGTGGCAACGGGGGTCATCGTTGCGGTTGGTGCGAGGTTGGTGATGGTATGTACGACGCCGTCGTCTTTGAACGAACCATCACAGGTTGGGTCTGCCAAGTTCCAGTTTGTCGAAGCGCCATCGTCACCGGGTGCACCGAGTTGGAACATGGCGTACTCACCGGTGTCGTTGATGACGTCATATAGGTACGAGACCGGGATGGTCAACCCACCGCGATTATTCGACGGGAAGATTCCGCCGTCATAATCGCCTGCTGGAACGGCAATTTCCCAGCTATCTGATCCCGTTGTATGCGTCACACTCGCAGTGCCGTATGCACCCGCACTGACAGTCCCGATGCTGAAGTCGCTGTCGCTGACGGCGACACCCAACACTTTGCGCAAGATGATGGTTGTCCCGGCAGTCACACGGCCATTGATACGGATGTTGATCGACCCGGAACTGCCTTCGACAATGGTTGCATCGCGGGATGATCCCATGTCCATCAAAGGATCGAGGCCGAGCGAAATCATGTCTAGCAGATTGCCTGCTCCTGCCCCTATCGAATCGATGCCGAAGAAGCCGATGTTGCGAATCCCGTCGTACCCGGTAGCTGGGAGCGTGTGACTTCCTGAATACTTGCCCCAGTTCCGATCAACACTCGCGGCACTGCTGGTAGTCCCTGAGCCGTCTGTCTTTGAGGCAGACGTAGCAACGCCTGCGGAGTTTGTCGTGGTGCTCGCCCGGATGATTTCGCGGTCATAGGTGTCTGCCGCAACCGATCCCACGGGCAGGCCAGATGGGATACCCATGCGCAATGCTGCGATGTCTGTTCGGGTGGCGCCGACAACACCGGCGTTGTGATAGAACTCAAACGAGAATGTTTCGCCGCTTGAGACACACAACTTCTGATACAAGAACGACGCTACTGAAGCATTCAACGATGCGACGTTGCGGCCATCTGGCGCATCTGCACGCGGATTGAGTTCAATAACGCGATACGACGAAGGGCCGGATGGTGAGTTGTTGCATCCCTCTTGCTCCACAGGATGTGCAGTAAACCAACCCGCCATGTATTCTTGGCGGATGTACGCCCAGGTGCCTGTATTGAGTGAGCAGGTCGAATCCGTCACCTCGAACGACGTGTTGGCCATGGTGCGTACGCCTGCATTGGCCGTGTTGATGGTCGGATTACTCGTCGTCGGTACCACCCCTGCCACGGTCGGGACAACCGTCGGTGACGGGGTGCGCGTCGGGGTCGACGTCAACGATGGAGTTAACGTAGCCGTTGCAGTAGGTGTCTGTGATGGCGTAAATGTCTGCGTCGGGGTCAACGTCGGTGTGTTGGTTGGGTCCACATTGGTGATGGTGTATACCGCACCGTCCAACTTGACCGAGCCGTCACACGTCGGGTCACCCAATACGTAGTTGTCTGGAGTTGCCCCATCTGCTGCATTCGACGACAGGTCAAACACCGCATATTCGGTGCCTTCGGATACCATATCGAACGCATAGGTGATTGGGATGGTCAAACCACCAACGTTGTTGCCCGACACGACACCACCGTCGTAATCGCCGGCGGGGATGGTGATGAGCCATGTATCACTGCCCGTCACGTGACTGACCGCGGCGGTACCGTTTGCACCGGCGCTGACGGTGCCGATGGTGAAGTCTGCATCGCTGGTCGCCGTACCACTGGTTTGCTTGAGCGCAATTTTGGTGCCGGCAGTTATCCGTCCATTGATACGAATGTTCAGCGACGTCGGTGCGACTTGTTCGTTCGAACTACGGTCACGCGACGTACCCATATCGATAATGGGCTGCAGGTTAATAGTGATTTTGTCCAGATGGTTGCCCGAGCCACCGGTCGGCGAAATGCCATAGAAGCCCAGGTTTTTCACCCCGCTCCAGCCGGCCGGCAACTGGTGAGAACCCGCGTATTTGACCCAATTGCCGGTGGTCACGGTGGCTGATTCGTTCAACGTGCCATCGTAGGTGTCGTAGAGTGTCGTGGCTGTTGCTGCAAGGGTCGCACCCGAAGTCGTACTGCCGCGCAAGACTTGGCGCGAATACGTGTCTGCTGCGACCGAGCCTGCGTCGAGACCGGTTGGGATACCAAAGCGCAATTCGATGATTTCGTTCGAACTAAACGAACGTGGATGGTGATAAAACTCGAAATCAAACTGCTCGTTGTCGGCGAAACAAATCGGCTGATACAACATCGATGCATGATATGCGTTCAGTTCCACCCAACGTGTGCCGTCTGGTGCTGCCACCCCATTGAGGGCGTCATACCAGGCTGCAGACCCGTACTCCCACATTTCCATTACGCGGAAGCCCGTGTCGGACGTGCGATGCGTCGTCTTCCAGCCACGCATGTTGGTCATGTTCATCATCTGCGTCCAGGTACCATCGTAGAGTTCAAACGACGTGTTGGCCATCACGCGTGAGCCGGCATTCGCCACATTGATGGTCGGATTGCTGGTGGTTGGGATGACCCCAGCAACGGTCGGCGACGGCGTCGCAGTGTTGGTACGAGTCGGTGTGGCCGTTGGATCGACGCTGGTGATGCCGTAAACGACGCCATCGAGTTTTTCGGAACGGTCACAGGTCGGATCACCGAAGGTGAACAAACTTGGGGTTGCTCCGTCCGCCGATGCACTCGACAATTCAAACTTAACGTACTCGCCGCCCTCGCTGACTTTGTCATAGATGTAGATAATCGGTACGGTCAACCCGCCGTTATTGTTGGCCGGGATGGTACCACCATCATAGTCACCGGCGGGGATGGTAATCAACCAGGTGTCGCTGCCCACCGTATGGGTGACCGTTGCATTCCCATAGACGCCTGCACTCACCGTTCCAATACGGAAATCCGTGTCGGTCGTGGCAGTGCCACTGGTCCGCTTGAGGGCGATTTTTGTATTGGCTGCCACGCGTCCGTTGATGCGGATGTTGAGGGCCGTCGGTGTGGACAATTCACTCGCAGTCCTGTCACGCGATGACCCAAGGTCGATAATCGGGTTCAGGCCCAATGTGATGGCATCGAGCAGATTACCCGTTTGCGCATTTGCACCATCGATAGCCACAAATCCCACATTGCGAATGCCAGACCAGCCACTCGACGGCAGAATATGCGTACCCGAATAGATACCCCACTTGGCCGCAGAGATGCTTGCCGAGTTCGTTGTTGTGTCAGAATACGCCGTTTGTGACGTACTGTTCACCACGTTACTGCCTTGCCCGGTCGATACGCGCACGATTTGGCGACTATACGTGTCTGCAGATTTGGAACCAGACGGCAGCCCAGACGGGATACCGATACGCATTTCGGCGATGTCCGTCCGGTTCCCCATCGGGCGATGGGCAAACGAGTAGGTCAGTACATCACTGTTGTTGAAACAAATCGGCTGATACAACATCGACGCATAATCTGCATTCAATTCTGCATAGTACGAGCCATCTTGGACGGCATACCCAGCGACCGCTTGCCGCTGGAGTTCGATGATGCGGCCGGTTCGCGCTGGCGAGTACGCTACTCCATTACACCCCGCAGGACCAGATGGCGAGGTGGTCAGCCAGCCACGCATGTCTTCTTCACGGGCATATTGGTAGGTCGTCATGACACAGCCGGAGTCGTTGTTTTCGAACGAGGTATTGACCATCGTCCGCGATCCCTGTGTGCCATTCCCCACTGGGTTTGATGTAGTCGGGAATTGATCGTTTGTGATGGTGTAGACCACACCATCGAGCTTCGAAGACAAATCACAGGTCGGGTCACCGAGGTCGAGCAGATCTGGCGTCGCGCCATCGACATCTTGCTCTGACAAATTAAAGAAGGCGTATTCGTTTGATTCTGTCGTCGCATCGGCGGTGTAGAGAATAGGAACGGTCAAAAAGCCGATGTTGCTGGTTG
>JBFYTT010000283.1:0-8343 GCA_041300425.1 Roseiflexaceae bacterium | reverse complement strand
TGGCGGCACTGCTCGAACGTACCCGCAAACACCACGGCGATCTCGACGACCTCATCACGGTGCTCCAACAGGCAGCCATTATCTCTGTGCAAGGCTACTTCGTCACTGCCCGAATCATTGGACCACTCGAGTCGTGGATGCGGCGTCGGCGTGTCTATGCAGAGTGGAGTGTGCGCTACAAATCGTTCCAGCGGACCATTTTGGCTGATATCATCCCCATCCAACAATTTGTCGATACGCGGCCAGAATTGCTCGATGATATCCGGGCCGCTCGCATGCCGAGCGATCCGGTGTTTGTCGGCAAATGGGAAGAACTGATGGCGCGCTACGGCCACCGTGGGACCGCCGAATACGATATTGCGACGCCGCGCTATCGTGAACACCACGAACCCATTTTGCGGCGCTTGATTGCACACAGTACGGCCATCCCTACTGCGCGACACACTCTGCGTGGCATCGCGGCGTGGCCGGTCTGGGTCGTTCTCCAATACGCCATGAGAAGGCGTGATGCAATCCGGTCAGACTACCTCAGAATCCTCGAACGAACGCGGAAAGTGATTCTCCAGTACGCCGAACGCATCGTCGCGGCTGGTGATTTGCCTTCACAAGAAGTCGTCTGGATGGTCAGCCCCGCCGAGCTCGTGCGTATTTCGCATGGCTGGCGCATGCCCGTCGAAATGCTCGAAGCACGGCTTGCGCTCCGTGGCTATTATTCGCAGCTGGACGTCCCGGCGGCATTACAACGCTTCGATGATCCGATGCGCTGGCGCGAAGACGGTGCCCCGTTGCGTGTCGTCCTCGAAGGACGCAGTATCAACGACGGTTCCGTCGTCGGGGTCACCTGGCGGCCGACGTACAATGCCGCCACCCTCCCACCAGGGTTTGATCGTGTCGACGTCATCTTGGTGTTGCGCACATTTGATGCACAGTGGATTGCGATTGCACAGCATTGTGCGGGTATCATCGTCGAACTCGGTGCAGAGTTGTCGCACCCTGCGACGATTTTGCGCACACTGGGCATCCCGACCATCATGGCGGTCCGGAGCGCCTATGATTCGCTCCCAACGGGTACCGAAGTCACGCTCATGGCTGGGTCGGGCTATGTCGAGGTTGCCCAAAAATCACCACGCGGTCTGCTGCCCGATGCCCAGCACGTACAGCTACCGGATTTTGGGGCCACACAGGGATTGGTACTCAGCGAAATTACCGCGAGGTTCCGCCGATGACGCGCCATTGGGTATGGGTGGTCAGTCTGTTCTGTTTGGCAGTGGCCTGGGCTGCACCGCTGCCAGCCCGGGTCGATATTGGCCGCTTCGATAGTGCCGTTGTCTCGGGCTTTTATCCGGTCGAATACGGTGCTGGGACCTCGTTTCGTTGGTCTCAACCGCAGGCACAGCTCCAACTCAATGGGTTCAGTGGCGGTGCTGCGACGCTGACACTCATGGCGAGTGCAAGCAGCCCCACCAGCATGTACGTCTCGGTCGGTCAGAGTGTGACAGAAGTGACCGTCACCCCGGGTTTTGCACGCTACCCGTTGCCCGTAACACTCCCCTATAGCGTGACGGGGACGTTGGATGTGGTTTTGACCGTACCGCAACCCGCCAACGATGGACGGCGGGTGTTGGGCGTTGCGGTCGACGATATCACGCTTACTCCCGGCGGGTGGTATTGGCCGGCAGTGCCTATGCTGGCCCTCAGTCTCTACGTCGTCTGGATGCTCTCTCTTTTGCTGAGACGGACGCGTGTCGCCGTGCACGTTCGTGCTTTGGTGTCTGTGCTCCTGGTAACCGCAATCGTGCTCGCCCGTCGCGGTGATGCACCTGCCATCCTGCTGTCTGGTGCATTAATCGGGACATTGGTATTGGCCTTCTTGTACGCGGGTTGGGCCCGTCCGGCACTGCGTACCGGGTTGGTAATCCTCGCCGTTGGACTCAGTGGGTGGTTGCTGAGCCAACACGGCGCGTCGGTTTGGTACCCGTTGTGGCAAGCCTGTGTGCTTGTCGGTGGTGCTGCACTCCTGCGGTTGCGTCGCTTCTGGTGGCGCGCGCTCCGCCCACAGCGCCGGATTGTAGCTGTGCTTGTGCTGGTGTATTTGGCGACCCAGGCATCCGTGCTCTTGGTATCTGCGCTCATCGTCGCCGTTGTTTGGCGCTGGGGTCGCACGGCTGATCCTGCGCTCGGCCGCGGCTGGGCAGTAGTTGCTGCGGCGTATAGCATTGTGCCCACCATCGACGCGTGGTTGTGTGGCCGCGGGATCCGTCGCGGTGTGACCATCGACCACCACCGATCGGTCGGGTTGGATTATCTCCGTGGCCTGGTGGTGCTCTTTGTGTTGCTCGCACACACGCCGACCGTGATGGAATACGGCAATACGTGGGTCGTCACGCTTGTGCATTGGTTGGTGAAATTCGCGGTCGAAGCGTTTTTTGTGCTGAGTGGCTGGCTTATCGGTGATCTGGTGGTTGCCGCACTGCCCAACTGGGGGCAACCGCGGGCATTGTGGCTTTTTTTGCATCGGCGCTGGGCACGCACCCTGCCGTTGTATTGGCTCGTGCTGGCCATGGTCGCGCTGGCTGGTTGGAACGGTGCAACGGTCGCAAATCTCGGCTCATATGTCGTCTTTATTCAAAACATGTGGCAAGTGCACCCGCCGTTTTTCTTGGTTGCGTGGAGCCTCTCGATCGAAGAATGGTTTTATGTGATTGCAGCAGTGCTGCTGAGTATGGCTGCGTTCTGGCTACGGCCACAACGGGCGCTGGCGGTCACCCTCGGCGTGCTCATCGTCGTCCCGTTTGTGGTGCGGACATGGTTTTCGATAACCACTGACTGGTCGTGGAACGATGAACTGCGGCAATTTGTCCCGTTGCGGCTCGATGCAATTGCCAACGGGATGGCACTGGTGTGGGCGTGGCGCACGTGGCCAATGGTGTCACGCTATGCATGGGTCTGGCTCGGCGGTGCGTGTGTGATGGTCGTTGCCTACATCACCGCTGTGCAGCTCATACAGCCGCAGTGGGAACAAGCGCCGTGGGTGCGGGCCAGTATCATCCCCGTGATGAGTCTCGGCATCATGGGGTTGTTCCCGTTTTTGGCAGGCGTCCAGCAATCGTCGAAGTGGCGCATCGCACAGGGGTTGCAATGGATTTCGCTGCTGTCGTACCCGCTCTACTTGCTCCACTACCCGGTACGACAAACGGTACTGGAGCTTGCTGGTCCGGTGCGGAACAATGTCGTCATTGACATCGTGGTGACCATTGTCTTTTTCGTGGGGTCGTTTTGGCTGGCTGCATCATGGCATCGCGAGCTCGAACAACCCATTATGCGGCTGCGCCAACGACAGTGAGGTACACAAAAACCCGCTGCCAGTGGCAACGGGTTTGGTTGGTGCCGATAGGTGGAATTGAACCACCGACCTAACGATTATGAGTCGTTCGCTCTAACCGCTGAGCTATATCGGCATCGAAGCAACGTTGTCAAGTATAGCAGTTCCGTCCGACCGTTGTCAAACGCAGACCTCGATTCAGTACAAAGGGAACTCCCATGCAAGCACTGCCGCGATTGTCGGATTTGTGGGCCGGTCGTACGAAGTATCTTACCGTTCTCGTCCTCATCCTCGCCGTAATCCTCGTGCGCTTGGGGCTCTGGCAGTACGACCGACATCTCGAACGCGGTGCCATCAACCAACGTATCAATACGTCACTGGCGAGTCAACCGCTCAATCTCGTCGAGCTCCTTGCTCTACCGTCTGCGCAACGCGAGTATCGCCCGCTGACGCTCACGGGGAACTACGAGCCAAATCAAGTGCTTTGGCGCAATCGGGCGTTCAAAGGAGGCACGGGCTACCATATCTTGAGTGTGTTGCGTACCGACGATGGGCAGGCAGTATTGGTCAATCGGGGGTGGATCCCCTACGAGGCAGGGGTCGGTGACCGCTGGCAAACAGAGTTCCCGGTACCCACCGGACCACAGACGATTGCCGCGATCTGGCGTATCGACCAAGAGGCGCGTGAGAATACCCCCGAGGCGAGCAGTACCAAGTGGTTCACCATCGACACTGGTGCGATTGGTGCAGTCTTGGACGTACCACTGGTGGCTGGTTTTGCGCAGATCCAGCCGACCGATTATTCGGAACGTCCTGCAACCTTACCCTATCCTGCGCTGACGACCGACATGGGTCAAGGTTCACATCTGGGGTACACATTCCAGTGGTTTGCCTTTGCGGTGATTTTGCTGGTGGGCTATGTCGTGGTGCTTGGGCGTCGTACGCACGCCACGTTGAAAAGCAAGCAGCCCGTGTAGCTCTGCATTCGATCAAGATGAGAAGATTTCAACAAAAACCCACTGCTTGTTAAGCAGGTATTCATCTCTGTACAGCGGCGTATTCGGTATGATGTAAATATATCTGTAAATTCTTGTCAGTAAACCGATGTCCTACTGGCTTTGTTGCTTTTGCAGTGATGCATCCGCATGAACGGTAAATACAGATTTCACCGGTCAGCTCTGGTTTTGTTCGTATGTATTTCACGCTAGGATTTTTATGCGAAAAACTTCATTCATTGTCCTAGTTGCGATTTTGCTGGGAACACTGTTTGCTCCTGTTCCTGCTACAGAGGCCGCTTCGCGCCACAAGTGTACCATCACCGGTACATCTGGTAATGACGTATTGACCGGGACGAACGGCAACGACGTGATTTGTGGACTCGGTGGCAATGACATCATCAACGGACTCGGTGGCAATGACATCCTCATTGGTGGGCCAGGGAACGATGTGCTGTCGGGCGGGGACGGCAATGACATCCTCATTGGTGGGCCAGGGAACGATGTGCTGTCGGGCGGGAACGGCAAAGATCTCCTCCACGGGAACGATGGCAAAGACACACTGCTGGGTGGTGAAGGCAACGACACACTCGCTGGTGGATCCGGCGTGGATAACGTCCAACCCGGGAGCGGCCAAAATCAGTGTCTGGTGGATCGTGCCGACCGCCTGGTAGGCAAATGTACCCGAGATGTCGCCAAACCAACGATAAACCGATCCCGTTCTGCAGAATTATCATTTAATGCCGGCGACCGACTCCTGTTGACGGTGAATATTGCAGACGAATCGAGCGTCGAATCTACCACAGCACGCGTGATACCACCGTCGGGTGTTGCGATGGATTGGTGTCCGAATGCATTGACACTCATCGCCGGCGACATGTTTCGTGGCACATATGGATGGGAATGCGACACGGCGATCAACGCCGAAGCTGGACGGTATGTGCTCCGTATCGATGCGCAGGATGCGTTAGGCAACATTTTGCGCAGCTTCGATGTTCCCTTTACTGTTATTGCCTACGACAGGATAGACGACGGGGCTGGTCCCGTATTCACATGGGACACGGCACAAGAACGCGTCGTGGTCGCTGGGACCACTGCGGATATTCGTTGGCAAGTCGAAGACTCTTCTGGTATTGGGACAATTTATGCCCAAATCGGCGGCCCCAATGGCTGGACGAGCTGGTGTGATGGCATCACCGCAGACCAAATCGACGGAGATCGGTTTGGTGGGACATACGGGTATCGTTGCGAAATCCCCGCGAACGCACCCAACACGACATACACCCTCTTTGTGTGGGGTACGGATGTGTTCGGTAATGAGACGTACCTGTCATATCATCAAATCCCGTTTGATGTAACGGGCGGGAGTGATGACACCCAAGGGCCGATGTTTGATACCGTGCAGATTGAGCAGTCCGACGATTCACGGACGATTCGTGTCCAGTGGCGAGTGACTGATGCAACCGGAGTCGGGGGAAGTGGGGTCTTCATCACCACGGAAAACGGTGACTCTAACGATTTCTTGGGGAATCCGTTTGCAGACTTCGCATTTGCGACACGAATAGATGGCACTGCACAAGATGGAATCTATGAGCAAATCGTTACCATGAGTGAGAGTGCACCAGCGGGTCGCTATGCTGTTTGGCTGCATAATCGGGATGTGCTCGATAATGGTGGGTGGTACCCAACAGAGGTTGCTTTCGACGTGCGCTAGTGTGTACATCACAGCATAAAAATCGGCGTGTTGGCACATCGTGTCCAACACGCCGTGCTTTTTTGCGTCGTTCAATAGGTAATTTGCGTGTAGATTGCGCGGTTGGTCAATTTTTCGCGGCCACCGAGGAACGCTAATTCGATGAGAAAGGCTGATTCGACGACCACACCGCCGGCCCGTTCGACCAGCTCACACGCTGCGGCAATGGTGCCACCGGTGGCCAAGAGGTCATCGATGACGACGACACGTGCCCCGGGTTTGAATGCGTCTTTGTGGATTTCGAGAGTCGCGGTGCCGTATTCGAGGGCATACTCGATCTGATACGTGTCGGCCGGCAGTTTGCCGACTTTGCGTACCGGCACCAAGCCGATCCCCAGTGCATAGGCCAGCGGAGCCCCAAAGATGAATCCGCGCGACTCGATTGCCACCACGGCGTCGATATGCATCGACCGGTAGCGCTCGACAAAGACGTCGATGGCTTGGTGCATGGCATCGCCGTTCCGCAACAAAGTGGTGATGTCTTTGAATTGGATGCCCGGGATGGGGAAGTCGGGGACATTGCGAATGTGTGCTTCGAGTGGAGAGGTCATGGGAGGTTCGTTCCTTCGACTATGGCACGGAGTTGTGAATCTGCCGTGGTGATGGCATCGGTGGGAGTAACCACACCCGCGAGTACTTGGCGGATTGCAGTCTGCAACACACGTTGTACATCATACCGGAGCATGAGCGGGGATGGGGCAACAGCCACGCCGGCAGCACGTTGAATGGCAGCAACGCCGGGCAACGTGCTGGTATCGACGGTGCGATTGACTGGCTGGATGCCGTTTTGGGCAAAGCTGATTTGGCGTTCACTACTCAGAAGTGTGTCGATGAGTAATTGCGCAGCGCGTACTTCGTCGGCTGTCAGACGCTGGTTGAGCACGACCGCTGTGCTCGACAGCACCGGCGCCACGTCTGTGTCGCCTTGTGCATACCGCGGGAGCGGCGCAACCGCGAGCGCATCACCCCACACCTGCTGGTAGGTCGACCGTCGCGCGGACGAGTCGATGACCATGGCGAGCTGCCCCGCACCAACCGTGCGTTCGACAGCGAGTACGCCGTGTAAGCGCGTCAACAAGTCGGGATCTGCGTTGAGTGTTGCCAACCATGCCAGCCAGCGCTCGGCACCGTCACGCCCACTGGTCCCGAGGACGACCTGATTGTCTGCATCGAAAACCACACCGCCAAACCCGGCAAGATACCCACCAAATGTGTCAAATGTGATGTCAGCCCCGAGCCCCCAATCGGGCGGATTGTGCAACGCGCGCGCCATGACGAGCATATCGTCGGTCGTTTGCGGGGCTTGGAGCACTGCGCGCGTGTTATAAAACAGAACCGGAATCGCATAGGTAATCGGCACTCCATACCAGCCGGTTGTACCTGTCGCATCGGTATAGCGTGTCGTATCGCGCACGGATTGACTCAGCGCATCACGACGCGGCGCAGCCACGAGTGCATCGAGTTTGAGCGCTAACCCGCGTTGGGCAAGGGCAATTGCATGACTGTTGTTGACGATGACAACATGTGGGCCTTTGGCGCTCTGCCATGCGGTAGTGATATCCGCTAAAAGGGTACTGGCAGGCATCCGCTGACTGACAATCGTGTACCCGTTGGCAGCCGCAATGGACTGGAGCATATCGTCATAGACAAATGCTTCGCTGCCGCCGAACGCGTGCCAGACAACCAACGTGGTTGCTGATTTGGGTGGCGGCAGCGTCGCGGTGGCTACAGGGGGTTGGGCCGGCGTGGCACAAGCGGCGAGCACGACAGACAGGATCCCGATGAGCCACACGCGACGCAGATTCATTGCGTTATACCTCGAAGCGTGCGCGCGGGATCAACGCCGGCGCATCCATGCTGTCGGTAATGTAGGCATAGTCAGCAGTCGGATTGGTGCTCATGGCAAAGTGACGGCCCTGGGCGTCCATGGCGACCATGTTCATGTTGACTTTGTCTTTGGGCATGCCCAGGGCGCGCATGTCTTCGAATGCAGCACGGACTGCTTCTTCGACGCTCATACCGTAGCGCATGTTCATCACCGTGGTGCGTGCCAGGCTGGTGCGAATGGCAATCTCGCCCAGGCCGGTGCAGGCTGCGCCGCCGTAGCGGTTGTCGCAGTAGTTGCCAGCACCGATGATGGGCGAGTCACCCAGACGGCCCGGGTACTTCCACGCCCAACCACTGGTGGTGACCGACGATGCCATGTCGCCGTGGCTGTCGATAGCGATGAAGTTGACGGTGCCGGCGACCTTCTGGGGGTCGGTGGCGAGTGC
>JBFYTT010000263.1:0-4691 GCA_041300425.1 Roseiflexaceae bacterium | reverse complement strand
GGCTGATGCCAAACAACTGCGTGACCACGCCGACATACGACATGTTGGTGATGTAATCGCGCAAATGCTGTGGCGGTGCGATTTCTTTGATGAAATCTTTGACCGGTACGGGGTAATACACCACATCGCTGCGGGGCGTGCTGAACTTCATGTCAGCGGGGTGGATGCAGACGCCACCGGCCGGCAGATTCGCCAAGTCTTCATCGGAGGTGCGTGGGTTATACGCAACCAGAATCTCGGAATACTCGCGCCGGGCGGCGTAGCCCTGATGGCTGACGCGGATGGTGTACCAGGTGGGCAAGCCCGAGATGTTGGATGGAAAGAGATTTTTGCCGCTGACGGGTACGCCCATTTTGAAGATGGCGCGTATCAGGGTGTTGTTGGCGGTTTGGCTCCCCGAGCCGTTTTCGGTGGCGACAACCAACGTAAAATCATTGATGACGGGGGTATTGGGGTCGATAACGGGTGCGCTGACGACGGTGTCGAGAGATGTCATGCCAAGCTCCAATGCAGTGCAATTTCGCGGCGTCATTATAGCATTGCTTGACCGTTCTGAAAAAACGCCGCACTCTCACACCGCATGCCGTTGCAATACGTCTCGACCCACCAGCTCGAGTGCCGCGTCGTCGTTGGGGGGATGCGTAATGCCGGCCCGTGCATCGCGGAAGAAGCGTTCGAGCGGCAGGTCGCGGGTTATCCCAAAGCCTCCTGCGATGCGCATGGCTTGATCGGTGGCGACGAGGGCCGCATTGGTCGCCGCGTATTTGGCTGCAGCGATGCGTGGCCCGAGGGTCATCCGCGCCGTGGGGTCTTCGCTCCAGGTATCGGCGACGTCATACAGGAGCGCCCGGGCTGCCTGGAGCGGAATGCTCGCCTCGCCGATGCGGTGCTGCACGGTGGCCAGTGTGGCAATCGGTTTGCCCAACGCAGTGGGAATCCGGGTGTTGGCGTAACGGGCCACCGCATCGACGGCTGCCTGGCCAATCCCCAAGTAGACGCCCGCCAGCGTCAGCGCAAACCAGGCCATTCCGTAGGGCGGCTCGGCAGGGCTGGTGGCTGCCGCAGATTTGCGTTCGATCAGCCAGTCGTCGGCGACCGGCACGTCGTGATAGAGGACGTCGCCGCTGCCGCTGCTCCGCAATGCAAGGGCATCGCCCCAGGTATCGCGGAACGACAACCCGGGCGCGTCGCCCCGCACGACCGCGTTGGCAATGCCGCCATGGGGCATATCGTCGGTCACCCGCAGGGCGACATTGGTAATTAGGTAGCGCAACATCGGTGCCATGCTGACAAACAGCTTGTGGCCGTTGATGTGCCATTGGCTACCGTCCCAGGTCGCCGTGGTCGCGGGCAACCCACCGCGCGACGGACTCCCGAGCTCTTTTTCGCTGGCGACGGCATTCACGAGTGCACCGTTGGCGACGATATCGGCACAGATGGCGGCATAGATCGGCTCGGGGTAGCTCCGGGTCTGGCCCACGCGGCCGATGACATGCACGGTCATGTCGACCGCCATCGCCGTCGAGCCACAACCACCTGCCAAAATTTCTTGGGTGCGCACCATATCGGCCAGTGACGCGCCGCGCCCGCCGTACTCCTGCGGCACCACAAACGCCAAATAGCCCGATTGACGGAGGGCATGATAAAAAGGTTCGGGCAGGGTGCCAGACCGGTCGTAGGAGTCTGCTGATTGGGCAAAAAACGTGGCGAGGTCGCGCGCAATGGCGCACATATCGGCACGATTGGGGTGTGCAGTGCGCATGAGGAACTCCAATGGTGCTTTTGGTATAATACACAGCATGCCAGAACTATGGCATCAGGGAGCGTGTTTACCAATGAGTATATATCAGAATATTCCCAGCGAATATCACGTCGGGCGCATTCGGATTGCCCCCAATATCGTGCTGGCACCGATGGTCGGGGTGACCGACAGCATTTTTCGACGCATGATCCTCAGCCTCGGCGGGTGCGGCCTGGTGTCGAGCGAGATGACCAATGCCGCCAGCGTCAGCCCACGGGCACGCTCACGGCACAATCAGCTCGAGTTTTTGCCCGAAGAGCGCCCCATTACGATGCAACTCAGCGGCAACGAGCCCGATTTGGTAGCCCAAGCCGCCAAGACGGTCGAACTCCTCGGTGCCGACATCCTCGACATCAACTGCGGCTGCCCGTCACCCAAAGTGACCGGCGGCGGCCACGGGTCGGCCCTCCTCAAAGATCTCTGCAAGATGGAGGCCCTCATCAAAGCCGTCATCGCCGCCGTGCAGATCCCCGTTACCCTCAAATACCGGGCCGGATGGGACGACAATAGCCTCAACTACCTCGACACGGCCCGGATGGCCGAGGCAGCCGGTATCAAAGCGCTGGCGTTGCACCCGCGCACCCGCGCCCAACTCTACACTGGCACGGCCGATTGGTCACGCATCCGCGAGGTGCGCGAGGTGGTGTCGATCCCCGTCGTCGGGTCGGGCGATGTCAAAGACGCCGCCGAGGCATTGCGGCGCCTCGAGGTCTACAACGCCAGCGGCATTATGATTGGCCGTGGCGCGATGGAGAACCCCTGGATATTCATGCAAATCGCCCAATTGCGCCGCGGTGAGCCGATGTTTGTACCTCAACCCAGTGACAAATGCGACTTTTTGGTGCGCTATATCGAAATGCTCCGTGACGAGCTCGGCGAGCGCTTGGGCCTCAACAAGACCAAGCAACTCATCGGCCAGTTTGCGGTCGATTTGCCCTATGCCGCCAAGCTGCGGGAACACGTCCATCGATCGACGACCCTCGACGAAGCCCGCACCTTGATCGAAGATTTCTTCGCCCAACACAGCGACCCCGCGCTCGCCTCCGCTTCGTAGGTACCGTCTGGTAGAGCAACAGAAAACCCCCACCGCGGCGCACGCGGTGGGGGTTTGTTACCCAGATTACTTGCTCTCGGACAGTTCTTTGGCGACGGCGGGGATGATGAACAACGCGGCGACTGCATGCATCACATTGAACCAAATCGCCGTGGTGATGCCGGCCGACAAAAAGGGCGGCAGACCATAGAGCGTCACGGCAATAATGGTACTCAGCACCCAGGTGCGCCGTGGATTTGCTGTGCGCTGCGCAATGAACGACACCATCAGACTACCCACGATGCCCAACATGGCAGTGAATACGAATGGCTGGAACACCGTCAGGGTCTCTTCGGCGGGCATCAACACGACCAAATCACCACTGATTGCGGTGGCGATGTAAAAAACAATGGTGTTGACGATGGCAGCCAATAGGGCTGCGATGGCGGCGGACTTGGCAATCTTTTGCATGGAGTCGCTCCTCTGTCGTATGATGCTATTAGTTCACTATCGAACTACCATATTGGTACGTTAGCGTACTAAATATCTTTTGTCAAATCGAGCCGTGCATGTCACAATACGGACGTGAAGCACCACAGGGAGCAGCGATGGCACACGAGCACGAGGCGCTGGCAGCGGCGTTGTTGCAATTCGGCCCGCTCTACGGGAGTTGGGTGGAGGAGTGCGCGCCGACACACTGTCAGGGAGCGCGGGTGCGTTTGCTGACCATGCTCTATCACAAACCATCGATGCCGATGGGTTTTTATGCGCGTATGCTGGGCATCTCGAAGGCACACATGACGACGCTGGTCGATGACTTTTTGGCGGCCGACATGGTGCTGCGTCGCCCCGCCGCGCATGATCGGCGCGCGGTGCAGCTCAGTCTGACCGAAGCCGGTCGAGCCCAAGCAGAAGCCATTTGGGTGGATTGGGTCGCCCAAAGCGCTGCCGTCTTTGCAGAGGTTTCGGCTGCCGACCAGGCGGTTTTTTTGGCGGTCAGCCGTAGTGTGGCCGAGCGCATCCTCGGGGCGACCTGTCCGACACGCGATAAATCTTGTTAGGAGGGAACGCTATGCTGGTCCTCATCCCCGATACCATCGACTTGACCCTGCCCAATGGGCCCGATACGTACCGCGTCTACGATGCGCTGGCTCCGCATTTTGATGCACAGGATGCCGACGCCGAGGTGTTGGTTACCTGGGGCAACAGCGCCGCCAATATGCATGCAGCCACGCGTGAACTGCCCAAGCTACGGGTCGTCCAGACACTCAATGCAGGGCCCGATCAGGCATTGGCGGCGGGATTTGGGGCGCATGTGCTGATTTGTTCGGGGCGGACATTGCACGACGGACCGGTGACCGAGCATACGCTGGCGTTGCTCCTCGCCGTCCAACGACGGTTACCGGCGTTGGTTGCCGCCCAACAGCGCCACGAATGGGTGGGTGCGATGGTGCCGGCCCAAGCGGCGGCAGCGACGCGCCAGCAGTATACGTTGGCAGGGGCGCGTATTGTGATTTTGGGGTTTGGATCGATTGCCGCCACGCTGACGCCGCATCTGCAGGCTCTCGGTGCCACGGTGGTAGGGGTGGCGACCCGTGCCGATCGGCGCGCCGGGGTCGATGTGGTCGCCTGGAGTGACATCGCCACCGTGGTGCCCACGGCAGATCTGGTGGTGTCGATCCTGCCGCACACGGCGGCGACAGATGGTATCTGCGACGCGCGGTTTTTTGCGCTGCTACAGCCACAGGCGGCGTTTGTGAATGTCGGTCGCGGCAAGACTGTCGACGAGGCCGCGCTGGTAGCTGCGCTTACGGCGGGCCAGTTCCGCGCTGCCGCGCTGGATGTGACCGCCACCGA
>JBFYTT010000254.1:0-4553 GCA_041300425.1 Roseiflexaceae bacterium | reverse complement strand
GTCCATCCCCGCTGGATTCGTCGCCTTGGCCACCAACGCGAGCACACCGTTTGCCGCGATGGCCGATGAGGCGCGTCGTTGGTACGGGATCCAGTTTCATCCCGAGGTCGTGCATACACCCAACGGTCGCGATGTGCTGCGCCACTTCGCGATTGATTTGTGTCACGCCACTCCGAGTTGGCAGGCCTCGTCGTTTGTCACCGAGTCTATCGCCCGCATCAAGACCCAAGTGGGTGACGGCAAGGTCATCTGCGGTCTGTCGGGCGGCGTCGATTCTGCCGTGGCAGCACTGCTCATCCACCGTGCCATCGGCGACAATTTGACCTGCGTTTTTGTCGACAATGGATTGCTACGCCTCAACGAGGCCGAGCAAGTCGTGCGCACCTTCCGTGATCAGCTAGGCCTCAAACTCATCCATGTCGATGCGAGTGCTGAGTTCCTCGGTGCCCTCGAGGGAGTGAGCGATCCCGAACACAAGCGCAAAATCATCGGCGAAAAATTCGTCCGCGTGTTTGAGCGCGAGGCCAACAACATCGATGGTGCGACATTCCTCGCCCAGGGCACGCTCTACCCCGACGTCATCGAATCCAAAGCCCCTGACCGCCAAAAAGGCGTCACCATCAAGACCCATCACAACGTCGGCGGCCTCCCGGCCGACATGACGTTGACATTGGTCGAGCCGCTCCGGTACCTCTTCAAAGACGAAGTCCGGGCTGCCGGGATGGAGCTCGGGTTGGCCGAAGATTGGGTCTGGCGCCATCCGTTCCCCGGCCCTGGTTTGGCCGTGCGGATCCTCGGACCCATCACCAAAGTGCGTGCCGATGTGTTGCGCGAGGCAGATTACATCTTTATCAGTGAGCTCCGCGCGGCGGGCCTCTATCGCACCACCCAGCAGGCGTTCGCGGTACTGTTGCCGGTCCAGAGTGTGGGAGTGATGGGTGATGGGCGTACCTACGCCGACGTTATTGCCCTGCGTGCCATCACTACCGAAGACTACATGACCGCTGACTGGGCACATTTGCCCTACGAGTTCCTCGCCAAAGTCAGCAATCGTATCGTCAACGAGGTCGCCGGCGTCAACCGGGTGGTCTACGACATCTCGTCCAAACCCCCGGCGACCATCGAGTGGGAGTAATTTCCACACCCCCCAGCAGTCACTGAGGCCCGCCATGCGTACCATCGAAGCCCACGCCTCTGCCAAGCTCATCATCGCCGGCGAACACGCCGTCGTCTACCTGCGCCCCGCTTTGGCCGTGCCCCTGCCCGACATCCGCGTCACGGTGCACATTACCACTGGCCAGCCGCAGACGGGCTGTCAACTGCACATGCCCGATATCCAACGGAGCGCACGGTTGGGGGTCGACAGCGATCCGTTGCTCGAACTGTTGGGCGACATTCTGCGTGCGTGGGATCTGCACCCACCCGACATGATCATCACCGTCCAATCCGACATCCCCATTGCCAGCGGGATGGGTAGCGGTGCGGCCGTGGCAACCGCACTCGTCCGCGCCTGCGCCGCCTGGTTTGGGCAGACGCTGGCACCTGCCGCAGTAGCCGCGTTGGTGTTCCGTAGCGAACAACGCCTGCATGGAACCCCCAGCGGGATCGACAACACAGTGATTGCCTACGATCAACCGATCTCTTTTTGTCGCCGTGGAGCACTCGCAGATTGCACAGCACAAGCGCCGCAGATACGCGCGCTGACGATTGGCGCACCCATAACCGTGGTCATCGCCGATACTGGCGTGCGTAGCCCTACCCACCTGGCAGTGAGCGGGGTACGCACCCGGCGCACTGCCAATCCCGCGCACTACGATGCCCTGTTCGACGCCATCGGAGCGGTGACGTTGCTCGCCCAAGACGCCCTGGCACGCGGCGATGCGGCGCTCCTGGGGATGGCCGCACGGCAAAATCAATCGTTGTTGGCGGCAATCGGCGTTTCGACGCCGCTCATCGACGCACTCTGCCACGCAGCCGATAGTGCCGGCGCGTATGGAACCAAACTCAGCGGCGCCGGTGTCGGGGGCATCGTGATGGCAGTCGTCGACCCCTCCACACAGAGCACTGTAGCAGCTGCGCTCCGTACCGCAGGTGCGCGCACAGTGATGACGACGACCATCGCCGCCTACGCACCGGGGTAAGCGTTTTTTGCGGGATAGACACATGCTCCTTCGCTACCGGACTATCCGCCGATTTGCACTCTGCTTGACCCATGCGCGGCGTCTGCGGAGCCGACGCAACCAAACGTGTCTGTACAATGCGCCGGCCCTCCAGGTTTTCGCAGGCGACAATACAGACAAACGCTCATAGTCAGGGACGCGTAGCCGGGTTATAATAGGCAGAGTTTCATTTGAGAGGTCCCGACAATGGCGCGTGTAATGGTCGCAATGAGCGGCGGTGTCGATAGTTCTGTGGTAGCAGCAATGCTCCACAATGCCGGTCACGAGGTCACGGGTGTGACGATGCATCTGTGGGAGGGCGACGGCGACAAAATGGTCGAAAGCCGTTGCTGCTCAATGGAAATGGTCTCAGGCGCACGGCGTGTCTGTGCACAACTGGGTATCCCCTACTATGTCTTTAACTACCAAAAAGACTTCAAAAAGCACGTCATCAACTACTTCGCTGACGAATATAGTAACGGAATGACGCCCAATCCGTGCATGGCCTGTAACCGCGACCTCAAGTTCCGCGTCCTTCTCGAGCGTGCAGAATTACTCGGCTTCGATGCACTCGCTACCGGGCACTATCTCCAAAACACGTTCGATGGCACGCAGTGGCGCATGTCACGCGGCAATGATATGCGCAAAGATCAATCCTACATGCTCCATATGCTGGGCCAGAAGGAGCTGTCGCGGCTGATGTTCCCCCTGGGTGCAATGACCAAACCCGAGGTGCGCGCCCTTGCGAGTCAGCTCGAGCTGGCCACTGCAGAACGCCCCGAAAGTCAAGATATCTGCTTTGTACCAGACCGCGACTACCGGTCGTTCGTCAAAAGTCAGCGTCCTGATGCCTTCGCAGCGGGGAACATCGTCGACCAACAGGGCACCACCGTGGGTACACACCAGGGCATCCCACTCTACACCGTCGGGCAACGCAAAGGACTAGGCTTGGCTGTCGGCACACCGTTGTTTGTGACGCACATCGATGCACAATCCAATACCATTGTGGTTGGCCCGCAGGCCGACCTCAAAAAAACTACCATTCAGGTCGATCGCGTCACCTATGTCGCTGGTACTCCGCCAGATAATCAGTTCAGCTGCCTCGTGCAGAGTCGCTCGCACGCGCCTGCAGTTGCGGCGCAGGTAACAGTGACCGGTGCACAGACAGCGACGGTCACGTTCGACGAACCCCAAGACGGTATTTCCCCCGGGCAGTCTGCGGTGTTCTACGCAGACACCGAGGTTATCGGAGGCGGGCGCATCCTCGTATAGTTACATGCCACCTTTTCTGCTCGTATTGATTATTTTGACGACGTTCCATGCCGCCCTCGCACACGCCTTGGTAGGGAGCACCGTGCTCCAGCTGCCGGTGTTTTGGTTGGCCACGCTCGCAGGTGCCGCGATTGTCTACGGCACCGGTCTAAGTGTGCACCCACTGTTACCAACCTACGGGACGGTGCACGTCGTCGAAGTCAGTATCGGTGGCTGGCTTGCGCTCTACCCGACCATTCGCGCCACGACCCGCCTCTAGGAAGGACCCTGTATGAACGACTATCCAATCAATCCCAAACCCGAATCCGCAGGCATGAACCGCGCATTGGTTATTGGCGGCGGTATTCTGGCAGTCGTGGTGGTCGTCGTCATCGTGTTCGCGGTCATCTACCCGGGCTTCCGCGAGGCGTTGCGCGATTTCTCGATTATCATCCTGGCCCTGTTCCAGCTTATCGGTGCGATTGTCATGGCGTTGGTTGCTATCGCACTACTGTATGCGGTGCGGGCCATCGACAAAAGCACCCGGCTGACCCTGGTACCCAAGCTCGAAGAACTCAGCACCAAGCTCGACGACGTGCTCGCCAATACCAAGAGCGTGACCGCCGACGTCAAAAAATCCACCGCTGCAGTCACCACCACGGTGTCGATTATCAGCGAAGAAATCGTCGGACCGGCGATCCGCGTATCGGGCTACATCCAAGGCATCAAAGCCGCGACTGCACTCATCGCCCAACGCATCAAACCCAAAACACCACCTAAACCAACAGAAACAACGCACCATGACTAAACAGAACTACGGCGGCCAAGCCGTCATCGAGGGCGTCATGATGCGGGGTCGCCAGCGGGCCACCGTCGCCGTGCGCCGCGCCGATGGATCGATTGTCACCTTCCACGAATCCCTCGACGGCAGCAAACGCTCGACGCTCGAGTCTCTGCCGATTTTGCGCGGCGTGCTGTTGCTGTGGGACACGCTCAATCTCGGTGTCCGGGCACTCAATGTCTCGGCAGCGGCAGATCTGCCCGACGACGAACAGCCCAGCACGAGCGAAACCGTCGGCGGCGTGGCGTTCTCCCTTGCACTCGGTTTTGGCCTCTTTTTCGCGCTGCCATTGTTATTAGCAA
>JBFYTT010000224.1:0-2882 GCA_041300425.1 Roseiflexaceae bacterium | reverse complement strand
GACTTGCATTCCGGCGGCTACGGCGGTATCGCACCCAATCCGCTCCAAGCACTCGCATGGGTGTTGGCCGACTTGAAAGGCCGCGACGGGCACATCAACCTCCCCGGCCTGTACGAGATGGTACGGCCACTGACCCCGGCCGACAAAGCCATCCTCGATCGTCAGTCTGCCGAACGCGGTCCCGATATGCTGGCTGCTGCCGGATTAACGTCGTTCCCCGGCGAACACCAGTACTCGGCGATGGAGCGCATGACGTCGCGGCCGACCTTCGAAGTCCACGGCATCATCGGTGGATTCATCGGCGAGGGCAGCAAGACCGTCATCCCCGCAGAGGCGAGGGCCAAAGTCAGCCTGCGTTTGGCACCCGGGCAGAACTCGGTCAAGGTATTTGACCTCCTCAAAAAACGTGTCAGCGAACTCGCTCCCGAAGGCGTGACCATGGATGTGGTGTGGCTCAATGGCGGCGAACCGCTGTTGCTCCCACTCGACGCCCCGGTCCTCAAGATTGCCGCCCAGGCATATGGCGCAGAATTCAGCGCACCGGTCGAGTACGTGCGTGGCGGCGGGTCCATCCCGGTCGCCGCGTTGTTCGACAGCACCCTGCACGCACCGAGTGTCATGCTCGGCTTTGGGTTGCCCGACGACAACGTCCACGCACCCAACGAAAAGTTTCATCTCCCCTACTACTACGCCGCGATTCGTAGCTGTATCCGCTTTTTGACTGCATTGGGGGCCTAAATGGACCGTCGCCGCTGGCGCATCATGCTCAACATCATTGGTCTGGTATTTGTCTCATTGGCACTGTTCATCCAGTATGCCCAGGGGGCGGTCACCGTCGTCGCATGGGCGAGCCTCGTGATCGCCCTCATCGCCATGCTGGCGAGTCGGTTTTTGCGCGAACAGATGCGCAAAGACAAGTAACCGTGCGTTCGTTGCACAAACCCTGCTCACGGTGTGAGCAGGGTTTTTCTGTGTATCGAATACGTCGTGCGTTGGCTATCGAACAGGCAATGACGTGCACCCAAACACGTTGTGCGTTTCCCACTCAGGCCATACGCCACGCGACCGTCTGCCCAACAGCGGTGGTTCCCAACGGATGCGTCCCCGTCTCCCAATGGAGCATGTCCTGACCGGCATGGTGGGTGATGCGTATGACGCCTCCTTCCACCGCGACGTCGACAACAGCAGACCCAAGGTGCAACCCGGTAATCGCCATAGTAGGCACACGCGGCGTTATCACGATGCGCCGCTCGGGCAAGTACGGCACAATCCCCAATAGACCCTCGACGACCCCCTGACAGTACAACGCGGCCGACCACAGCTGCACAAAGCACAACCCCTCGGGAATGAGCTCTTTGAGCAACCCGAGCGAACCATGCCGGGCAGTCTGACCGATGTTCCGCAACAGCGTCATGGCATACGGCGCATCATCCTGGGCACAGGCAGCCAATGCCAACAGGCCCGTCGGCAACGTCCAGACCGACGCTTCGACTCCTGCGGTGTGCATCAAGCCCCATTCGTTGGTGAGTGTCGCTTTGACCCGTTGATATACCTGTTTTTGGCGCGCATGCGGTGCAATACCGGTCTGGACCGGGACGATGGCCGTCCAGTGATAATCGAGCTGACGGGCGCCGTCACGCTGGAGCGAGTCTGCGTACAACCCATCTTGTTCCATCCACCAGTCGCTATCGAAGCGCTGCGCCAAGCGCGCGCGTGCCTCGGCCCAGCGGGCTGCATCTGCAGTCCGACCGACCAACGTTGCCCATGGGGCGAGTGCATCGAGCGCCTGAATGATGTAACAGACGCTGTCGAGCTTGAACGGCCCCATCCCGTGCCGTTCGACCATACCGTCCCCATAGGGCCAATGCACACCGTCGAGCACTCCGCTCACATGCGCCATTCCCTCGGCACATATCGCATACCAGCGCTGTGCAGCAGCGATATGACCCGTCCAACAGACATACTGCCAACACGCCACTGCATATTGCGGCGTCTCTTGGGCGTTGCCGGGGTGGTAGACGCGCCCATTGGTGGTTACTTCGTGCGGCACGCGTCCACAGGCAGCCTGCGCATAGACCGCCAACCCATCGAGTGCATGCTGGGCCACCTGCGCATACCCGGCCGCCAATAACCCCGGTATCGCATAGGTCGTGTCACACCCAAAAAACTGCGGGTACTCGGGGATCCCCGCGAGTGCATAGCTGGGCATGCCGGGGTACTCGGCCCGCAATGCACCGAGATTGTGACACGCGACACGCCAATACGCATCGAGGTCAGCATCGGTGCTCAAAAGCAGTGTGGGCAGCGCTGCGGGCTGCGGGGCGCGACCCGTCGCCACATCGTGCAAGCGCCGGAGCAGCTGCTGCGACACCGTATTCGGGGATTGTTCATGGTCGACGGCGATGCCCCAATGCAGCGCGGTGGTCGTCTGCGCCCCCATCTGCTGTTCGGTGCGGCCGCACAGCAGCCCATCTGCGTACTGCCACTGTATCTCTGCGAGGGCTGCCACGACGGCCCCTGCGCGGATATCGCCACCACTGGCGCAGACGCCCGAAACGCGCTCGTCGTTCCCGATGGCGACCGTCTGCCCAGCGTTCACCCCGCCGAACCAGCACCCTTCGATTGCCGCGTCGACACAAATCTCCCACCAATCATCTACCGGTCCATCGGTCGTATTGGTCACCGACACACCAACCAACAACGCGGCCAATGCATCGTCCATCCGTTCGGTTACCACAATCCGCCGACCGGGCAGATCGTAGACACGTTCAATACGATCGGCGTGCACCGTACAACGCACTGCAGCGACACACGGCACCCCATTGAGGCGCAATTGCCAACCCGCACCAATGCGGAGCGGGTGGAACCACAAGCCGCCCATC
>JBFYTT010000192.1:0-3718 GCA_041300425.1 Roseiflexaceae bacterium | reverse complement strand
ACACCGGTTCCTCGCGGGGGCCGGTTTTTTGTGTATTGAAGGCATATGAACACACCACGTTTTTCGCCCATATGGCTCGGAGCCGCATTGCTCGGGCATACCGCTTGGGGAATTTATCCTGTTTTGGCACGATACTTACAGATCGATGCAGGTATCCCAGGGTTGACGTTGCTGACCATCGCAAATGGGTTTGCGATGCTTGTGATGATAGCGGTGGTGGCAGTCCGCGGCGAGTTTCACCAGCTCTGGATCCGTGCAGGGTGGCTGGTGGCGCTGTTTGCGATGTTGCGAGCAGTCACCAACGTGCTTGCTGCACGCTACGCGCCTGCAGCACAGGTAACTTTGATTGGATTATTGACCCCGCTGTTGGTTGTGATTATGGGGCAATTGTGGTTTTATGACCCCGCACCACCCAAGACCGGCATTGTCTTGACGCTTTCGCTGTTGGGGGCGGTTGTAATGCTCAGCGGCGATATCCAAGAGCCTTCATTCTGGCAAGCGGGGAGTGACAGCAGTTGGGTAGGCATCGTTTTGGCGCTGGTGAGTAGTGTCATGTTGGCGTTGTATATGCTCTCGGTGCGTCGTACCAGCGGCTACGGCATTTCGAGCGAAGCGACGTTTTTGCTCCAGTTGATTGCCGTCGTGGGTACATCTATCCCACTGTCGTACGTTATCGACGAACAATTTGCTGGCCTGCCGTCACTTTTGCCGGAGCATTGGGTGGGATTGCTCTTTTTTTCTGTGTTCATCGTCATCGGTGCGAACATCCTCCAGGTGTACACGTTACGCACGCTCGGTGCATCGTTGGTCACGGCGGTCCAAGCCTGGCGGCTGCCCGTATCGGCAATCGTTGCTGGCTTTCTCTTGGGTGAATGGGTAGAGACTCCAACGGAGTATATCGGTGCAGCGTTGACCGCCTTGAGCGTGACGTGGTATTTGGTCACCCAGCGCAAGTCAACTTGACCAGACCGCTGTGCGGGTGCTATGATTGATTTATTGGCTCTGTAGCTCAATTGGATAGAGCATCACCCTCCGAAGGTGAAGGTTGCTGGTTCGAACCTAGTCAGAGTCACCACTCCCGAGCGCCCAGCCAATGCTGGGCGTTCTGTATTTTTGGGGGATTGCAATGATTGATGCGCTCAACCTCACCAAATCATATGGAAGCATTGCCGCAGTCCGTGACGTCAGTCTGACGGTCGCACCGGCTGAGATTTATGCGTTGCTCGGTCCGAATGGTGCAGGCAAAAGCACCACCATTCATATGCTGACCACGCTGTTGACTCCGGATAGTGGGACGGTGCGTATCAATGGACACGACACCGTGCAGAACCCAGATGCGGTACGTCGGATTATTGGGGTGACGTTCCAGGATCTGGTCCTTGACCGTGACCTTACTGGCCGAGAATGTCTCGACTTCGCGGGGCGATTGTACAACCTCGACCGGTCACTACGGCACCAACGCATCAGTGAGGTACTCGAACTCGTCGAGCTGGGAGCGGCTGCAGACCGTCTGACGGGGACGTATTCGGGTGGAATGAAGCGTCGGTTAGAACTCGCACGCTGTCTGATGATGCACCCACTCGTGTTGTTTCTCGATGAACCAACGCAAGGGCTGGATCCACAGCACAGAGCACAGGTATGGGAATACATCAAGAACTTACGGACGCAAAATGGTATGACGGTGCTCTTGACGACGCACGCGATGGACGAAGCCGAAACGTTGGCCGACACGGTTGGCATCATTGATAACGGCGTGATGGTGCGTGAAGGCACACCTGACGCGTTGATTGGTGCTCTCGGTAGCGCCTATATACGGGTTACTGCGACGTTCCCAGAGGCATTTGTGCCCGGGTTTGGCAATGAACCGTGGGTGACAATGATAGATGCCCAACCGGGCGTTTTGACGATTGGTGTACTGCATGGTGCCCGCCAAATGACGACTATTATCGAACACTTAACCCGTGATGGCATCGAGATTATGGATATGCGCATGACGCGACCATCACTCGGCGACGTGTTTTTGCAAGTGACCGGGCGCGCATTGCGCGACGAAGGAGTACGTCAATGATGCATGCAACGGTGGCTATCTGGCTGCGTCATATGCGCAAATTCTTCCGCAATCGTGAGGAACTCGGCGGACTGCTTATCCAACCCATCTTGTGGGTTGGTCTGTTTGGTATCGGCATGGCACGGATGGTCAACGCCGAGCAAGATTATGTCACGTTTATGTTGCCGGGAATTTTGGCGTTGACCGCACTCGGTGGGGCTGCGGGCGGTGGAATGATGTTTCTCGATGAGCGGTTGCGAGGGATATTGCGCGAGTATCAAGTCGCACCCATCCCGCGGCTGAGCATCCTATTGGGGCATATCGCTGCGACCGTCAGCAAGGCGTTCTTTCAGATTGTGATAGTGGTTGGCGTGGGGTTGATTGCCGGGGTGCAGTGGACATTCGGGGTGCTTGCATTCGGGAGTTCTATCTTCTTTTTGTTGGCGTTCACGCTTGGCTTCTGTGGCTTGTCTCTCGGGATTGCTATGCGGTCCAAGAGCATCATGGGTTACCATGGCATGCTGTTTCTCTTTAATCTACCGTTGTTGTTTGCCTCGAATGCGCTCTATCCGCTGACCGATGCGCCCGTATGGATGCAGTGGCTGGCATATGCCAATCCGGCAACATGGTATATCGATGCAACCCGGTCGATCCTGCAAGGGAGCGTACCGATGCTGCCTGTGTGGGTGTCTGGAGCGGCGTTGCTGAGTTTTGCGGCGATTTCGTTGTGGTTTGCGTTGCACCGGTTCCGCGCACTCACAACGAACTGAGCCGAGTAATTTATTAAATTCGGGTACACTACCCAAACAGAGCTTCCATGAAAAGAAGAGCGGGAACCAGATGGCACGCAACACGATAGAAATCCGCGGCGCACGCGAACATAACCTCAAAGGGATAGATTTAACGATTCCACGTGATCAACTCGTGGTGCTTACCGGTGTATCGGGATCGGGCAAATCGTCGCTGGCATTCGATACGTTATATGCAGAGGGGCAACGACGCTATGTCGAATCCCTATCTGCATACGCACGGCAGTTCCTCGGTCAGCTCGAAAAGCCGAAAGTCGATTATATCGGCGGGTTATCGCCCGCAATTGCCATCGAACAAAAAAGTGCTTCGAAGAATCCACGCTCGACGGTGGGCACGGTCACCGAAGTGTATGACTACCTGCGGTTGTTGTATGGTCGTGTGGGCACTCAACATTGCCATGTGTGTGGGCAGCAGGTCGCATCACAAAGCCCAGAACAGATGGTTGACCGCATCCTTGGGCTCCCGACGGGGACGCGCTATATGGTCTTGGCACCGCTCGTTTCGCGACGCAAAGGTGAGTACAAAGAAGTCTTTGCGGAGGCGCGTGCCGAGGGCTTCACACGCGTACGGGTCGATGGCGAACTGATGGAGCTGTCGACCGACATCAAGCTCAACAAAAAAGTCACTCACACTATCGAAGTCGTGGTCGATCGGCTCGCGGTGCCGGTCAAAGATGACTCAGGGAGTGAAAAAGCCGGCAAAGGCAAAGCAGGTGCAGGGGCGCAAAGCACCTGGGATGCCTACGAGACGCGGTTGACCGATGCAATTGAACTCGCGGTAAAAACCGGCGAGGGGAGCTGTGTCATCAATGTCGTCGACTACCCGGCCGAAACCGCAGCAGAGATTGCTGCGGTCAAAGAA
>JBFYTT010000179.1:0-4538 GCA_041300425.1 Roseiflexaceae bacterium | reverse complement strand
AGCACGGCAGTCTCTGAGACAAGCCGCAACCCAGCAGCACCCATCATGCGGATGTACGTCCACGCCCGAATGAGCATGCCGAAGTTGCCCCAGAACGCTTTGACCTGGCCGATACTCTTGGCTGGGGTGACCCACGTGTAGGTCGAACCGGTTTTGCCGACCAATGGCCCCGGCAAAAACGGTGCCAATGCTGCGGTGCACCCGACTGCGCCGGACCCCGGACCGCCACCACCGTGTGGCGTGGTAAACGTCTTGTGTAGGTTGTAGTGCATAAAGTCGAAGCCCACCGCGCCGGGTTTGACGATACCCAAAATGGCATTGAAATTCGCACCGTCGCCATACATCAGGCCGCCGGCATCATGCACCAGCGCACAGATTTCGCGGATTTGCTCTTCGAACAGCCCAACGGTGTTGGGATTCGTCAGCATCATGCCCGCAGTGCGTTCCGACAATTTGGATTTGAGGTCATCCATGTCCACATTGCCGCGATCGTCGGATTTGACCTCTACGACTTTGTAGCCCACCATTGCCGCCGTGGCGGGGTTTGTCCCGTGGGCTGCGTCGGGGACCAGTATTTCGGTGCGGGCATGATCGCCGCGGTCGGCATGATACGCCTTGAACACGAGGATACCGGTGAGTTCGCCTTGCGCACCTGCAGCCGGTTGCAGTGAGACATCCGAAAATCCCGAAATCTCGCCGAGATCATGCTGGAGCTCGTACATCAAGCGCAACGCGCCTTGTGAAAGCGCTGCCGACTGTAATGGATGCACTGCTGCCAGGCCCGGGATACGTGCTGCTTCGTCATTGATTTTGGGATTGTACTTCATGGTGCACGACCCAAGCGGGTACATGGTAGTGTCGATGCACATGTTCCGCTGCGAGATGCGCGTGAAGTGGCGAATGACTTCTGTCTCACTCAACTCGGGAAATTCGTTGAGCTCATCACTGCGGAGCAAATGGGCTGGGAGCTCCGTGGTTGGTACATCACAGGCAGGCAGACTGACGCCGATGCGCCCCGGAGCTGCCAGTTCAAATATGGGTGGTTCGAAGGTACTCATGTCTATTCCTCTTCTGTGGGGTATGTCGACGTGTGGATTGCATCGCACCAGCGCTGTACAACGGTCAACAACCGGTGTGCGTCGTCTGTCTGTGCGTGGGTAGCCGCATGTGCCGCACGGCTGAGCATCCAGGCGAGTCGTTCGGGCAGCAGTGAGCGTTCCCGGAGTTGATCGATGGGCCGTTGGGAACGTTCGTCGTAGACTTCTCCGTAGCCGATGCGCAGTGCGAAGTAGGCGTCGTCTGCACAGGCGTCAGCGAGGCGTACATGCTCTGCAGCAGGTCGACCGCCGAAGGCGCTGTTCCATTGCGTGAACGCAGAAATCGTCACCTGCTGACCAGTCCGTTCTGCCCATATCGACTCGGGACCAATTGCGCCATGGATGAGACACGCCGGCGCACTGTCGTCGTTGATGGTCGAGCCAATCACGGCGGTGAGTCCGTCGCAACGGGTACGATCCAGGATCTTTTCTGCGACGAGTCGATCACCGGCTTCGGCTATACGCGCACGCAGCAGGGCAGCGTGACTATGAAATCCCGGTGCAGCCAGTGGACCGTAATGGCTCGCAGCGTGCTGATGGATGTCAGCGACCAAATGGCCGAGTTGGCGCCCGAGGGCATGTCGTTGTGGCGTGGTAAGCCGGTCGATGCACTGCGCCAACGGGGTACCGGTCGGGCTGTCGACCACGACCGCTGGGCGCTGCAGGATGTTGCCGGCTATATCAGCACCACGGACCGTAGGAATCGCTTGTTTCCCGCGGAGCATTTCGAGCGCGGTTACGACGGTCCGCGCCTGTTGGGCCGTGCGAAACCACCACACGGTCACATCGCTGCCATCTGCCGTCTGCGCACGCACCCCATCCGGACTGAGCCGGGTGACGGTGTGTTCAGGCAAAAGGGTTTGGAGCAACAGGTGTGTCGGTGTCTGCATGGTCTGCCTTATGCGAGTGCGCCGAGTTCGTGCACGAATGCGTCGATGTCGGCTTTGGTGTTCATCTCGGTTGCAGCCACCAGCATGTGCTGTTGCAGATGCGGGTAATCCTGCCCGAGGTCGTAGCCGCCGATGATGCCCCGTTCTGCCAGCCGTTCGTTGATCAGATGCACCGGCTTGGGGCATTTGACCACAAACTCGCGGAAGAACGGCCCGTTGTCGATAACCTGGTAGCCGTGCACGCCGGCCAACTGCTTGGCAGTGTAGTGCGTGTTTTGGTAGGTCAGATTGGCAACTTGACGTAATCCTTGACGACCCATCAGCGACATATAGACGGCAGCGGCGAGTGCCATCAGGGCCTGATTCGTGCAGATGTTACTGGTTGCGCGTTCGCGGCGGATGTCTTGTTCGCGGGCGCGCAAGGTCATCACATAGGCCATTGCCCCGTTGACATCACGTGTGAGTCCGACGATGCGACCAGCGATTTTGTGTACGAATTGTTTGCGGGTGGCAAAAATACCGAGGTATGGGCCACCGAAGTTCAATCCGATGCCGAGTGGCTGTCCCTCTGCGGTGGCGATGTCGGCACCGTTGTCGTTGGGTGTTTGGAACAACGCCAAGCCAATCGGGTCAAAGTGATGCACCATCAGCGCACCTTTTGCATGGGCAGCAGCGGCAATCGGCTTGAGATCATGGATTGTCCCAAAGAAGTCGGGGCTCTGCACCATCACGGCCGCAGTCTGGTCGTCGATGTGATTGAGCACATCGCTGAGTGGCGCTGCGAGATTCTCGTCACCGACGACTTCGATGCCACTGCCGATCAGCAACGTCCGGATGACCCGGCGATAGTGCGGATGGATGCTCGCGGTGATAACCACTTTGCGTCGATTTTTGAGGATATTGATGGCCATGACGGCCGCTTCGGCCATCGCAGTGGCACCGTCATAATGCGATGCATTCGCAACATCCATGCCGGTCAATGCACACAGCAGACTCTGATATTCGAAAATCGCTTGCAGCGTCCCTTGGCTGACTTCGGGTTGGTAGGGGGTATATGCGGTATAGAATTCGGAGCGGCGCAGAATCTGATCGACTGCGCTAGGCACAAAGTGATTGTAGGCTCCGGCACCAAGGAACATGCTGTGCGTGTGTGCGCCGGCATTTTTGTTGGCCATTGATGCCAGTTCACGCCGGACCTCTGGCTCAGACAGCGCCCGACTCAAATCGAGCGTCGGGAACCGCACATCGGCGGGAATAGCCGCAAACAACGCAGAGACGCTGTCGACCCCTATCGAGGCCAACATTTCACTCCGTTCTGCATCAGTAATCGAGATGAAGTGTGACATGTAGGCTGTTCCTCCTAGTGCTTGATCGAATCAACGAGCGCGGTGTAGGCTACAGCGTCGAGGAGCGAACCCGTCGTCCCGTCGAGACGAATCTTGATGAGCCAGCCTTTGTCGTAGGGGTCCGTGTTGACGAGATCGGTGCGGTCGCTGACGGTTGCATTGACTTCGATGACCGTCCCTCCGGCCGGCGAATAGAGCTCAGAAGATGCCTTGACTGACTCAACCACACCGAACTCGTCACCGGCTGCCAGAACGGTCCCAATGGCCGGCAGATCGACATAGACCACATCGCCGAGTGAGTCTTGGGCATAGTCGGTAATCCCTATGGTTGCCGTGTCGCCCGCCACAAGGATCCATTCGTGTGACGACAGGTACTGCAGGGTGCTGGGTGCTTTGAACGACATGTGATGCTCCTTTTGTGGGCTACTTTTTGTAGCGTGACTGATAAAACGGATATTTGACGATGACCGCGCTAACGGGTTTGTCGCGCACGATGATATCGATGGTGCCGCCTTCGGTCGTGTATGCCCGGTCGATCAACGCAATGCCCAACGGTTTGCCAAAGGTGGGGGAGGGCATCCCTGTGGTGACGACCCCAATTGCGTGACCGTCGGGAGTGTGTACCGCATAGCCGCCACGGGCAATCCCTTTGCCGGTCACCTCAAACGCCACGAGGCGACGGGTGTAGTTCGATTTGAGATCATTGAGTGCAGTGCTGCCGACAAAGTCGCCCTTGTTGAGTTTGACTGCCCAGCCCAGGCGGGCTTCGTATGGGTTGATGGTGTCGTCGAGTTCATGCCCGTAGAGCGCCAAACACGGTTCGAAGCGCAGGCTATCACGTGCACCCAGACCACATGCTTGTGCCCCGCTGGCCAATAATGCCTGCCAGAGGGCTGTTGCATGGGCGTTGCCCACAAACAGTTCGAAGCCGTCCTCGCCGGTGTACCCGGTCCGCGCCACAATCAGCTCGATTCCGTTCCAGTGCGTCGTGGTGACACCATGGAACACCAGGTCGACTGCCACTCGTCCAATGAGGGAAGTGAGGACCTGTTCTGCATGGGGACCTTGCACGGCGATGAGCCCTGTATCTGGCGATGCATCGCGCATGGTGACGCGCATGGTGCCGATGAATTGCGTCATCCATGCCCAGTCTTTGGCGATATTTGATGCATTGACCACCAAAAGATACCGCTCAGGAGCAATAT
>JBFYTT010000164.1:0-6024 GCA_041300425.1 Roseiflexaceae bacterium | reverse complement strand
GAGCAGGCGATACCGCGAGCGTGGTGATATGCCCATGGGTAGGGGTGTGCATAATCCCGGCGTGGCCGACAATTATGCCAGCTATCGGTTCAGACGCGCGCTGCGGCTGCCCAAACAGGCCCTTCAGGTGCTGGCGCAACGAAGGGTGAGGTGTGGGGCTGGACTGCACCTCGGTCACAAGAATCCGCGCTACCACATAGCGGCTACGCTGTGGAGCGCGGAGTTCTTGACGGTACGTATCCAGGGACCAGGGGAGCGAAAAACAGCTCGCATCTATGGCATGTACAGCGTCGAGATCTGCTTCACGCAGATAATCAATCGCATAGCGCGCCATACAGGGTTACTTGATTGGCGTGGCGGACGTCACATTGAAGAGCGCGTTGTAGGCTCCGTCACGACCGAATTGGCCACCGCTCTGGAAGTTGCCCGTTACCTCGACCTTGCCCCAGACAAAACTGTTGTTTGGCCCGACCGTTAATGAGGCCGATTGATCGGGTGGGAACCCTTCCATCCAGATGATTTTGCCGATGGGTTGCGGGCTTGACCCGTCTTCTTCGACCGCTATACCCTCGGCCAACACATAAATCACCGAGTTCCAGAAATAATATCCCTGTGTGGTGACCGTCTGTCCGTTATACGTTGCCCCATTGTCAGCCAACTCGAAAATCGAAACCTTGCCCTCGCCGAGGCTTTCGTTGGCTACACGTGACTCTACCCGCTTGATTTGTTCGATGATTTCTGACTGGGTCACCGCGATACGATATTTGTAGACACCACCTGCTCCGTAGGCGCCCGATTCGATCCGGCCCGTCAGTTTGACGAACCCATAGACCGAATCGCCGGGACGGTGCAAATTCATGGTGACGTCTTCTGCGATATTGTCGACCCAAATCGCATCGCCGAGGGGTTGTGCGTCAAGCCCATTATCAAGGGTACTCACACCCGCTGCCATAATCGAAATGGGCTCGGCGCCGGTTTTGGAAAGGTACGCTCCGGCGATTGTGATGTCTTTGCCGACGTATGTGTCGATGTCTTTGGTGACATCAGCGATGTGAAGCGTGTCATCGCCAAAGAGCCCGCAACTCGTAACAATTGCAGCGGTCAACAGCAGTACAAAAAAACGACGCATCCGGACCATAGCCAACCTCTTTGAAAAACTCATTGCATTAATGATAGCATACTCCACGACTGCAGTATGCATCAGGAATGCAGAACGATACTGACACAGTGATATATAATACACAAAACACCACACACATCTGTGAGTTCCCATGACCGAGTACATCACCATAAAAGGCGCACGCGGTGGGTTGCGTCTGCACATTCTCGACACCTGTGAGTGGACCGATGCATTCGTGGCCCTGCAAAAGCAACTTACCGATGGCGCGGCCTTGTTGCAGGGGATGAAGCTCTCGCTCGATTTGGGGCACCGTGAGCTCAGCCCACAAGCCCTCGACGAACTGCACAGTGTGATGCGTAGCTACCAAACCGAACCCGTTGACATCCTGTCTGAGTCACGGACCGTCCGGGCCGAGGCGCGCACGATGGGGTTCATCGCCAAGCCGCCCATGCCCAAAAGCACAACGGTCGAGGTCGAACAGACAAGCACGGTCATGTCCCGTACGGTACGCTCAGGGCAAATTGTCCGACATCACGGTGATGTGCTGCTCCTCGGCGATGTCAATGCCGGTGCCGAAATCATCGCGTCGGGCAGCGTGATGGTCTTTGGGCGGGTACGTGGCGTTATCCACGCGGGAGCGATGGGCGATCGGAGTGCCGTGATTTGTGCCATCGAGCTATCGGCTACGCAGTTGCGCATCGCGGATTTGCGTGCCCGTGCCCCTGAGGACCAAGGCCAAAAGGTCCCCGAAATCGCCTGTATCGAAGACACCCACATTGCCGTGCACGCATGGCACGAATATCGCCGCTAATCGACGCTTAGACACAAACGGGAGCATTCACCATGGCGAAAGTCATTACCATTACCTCGGGCAAAGGCGGTGTCGGCAAAACCACTTCGACCGCCAATCTAGGCACCGCGTTGGCGATGCTCGGCAAAAAAGTCATCGTCGTCGATGCCGATATCGGCCTGCGCAACCTCGATGTGGTGTTGGGACTCGAAAATCGTATCGTATACGACCTCGTTGACGTCATCGAGGGCAATTGCCGCTTGCGCCAGGCGCTCATCAAAGACAAGCACAACGGCGAGTTGTACCTGTTGCCCGCAGCCCAAACCAAAGACAAAGATGCTGTCTCGCAGGACGAAATGGTCGAACTCATCGATCAACTCCGAAGCGAAGCAGATTACGTCATCATTGATAGTCCCGCTGGGATCGAGAGCGGCTTCAAAAACGCCATTGCCGGCGCAGATGAGGTCATCATTGTGACCACCCCTGAGGTGTCGGCTGTGCGCGATGCAGATCGGATTATCGGGTTGTGCGAGGCTGCCGGCAAGGGTCATCCGCGCCTTATCATCAACCGATTGCGCCCCAAGATGGTCCGTTCTGGTGAAATGATGTCGGTCGAGGATTTGCTGCAGATCTTGGCAATTGACCTCATCGGCATCATCCCAGACGACGAAGCGGTCATCACGTCTACGAATCGCGGTGAGGTGCTCGTGCTCGACAAGAATTCAAAGACCGGCAAATACTACATGGATATCGCCCGCCGTATTACCGGCGAATCCATCAAAATAGATCCAATTGAGGACAATCCATCATTGATGGAGCGTCTGTCGGGCATGTTCCAAGGCAAACGCTGAGCATATCGTACGAAAGGAGTCCGCAATGGGATTCTTTGGACGCAATAAAGGGTCTGCCGAAGCCGCCCGTAATCGTCTGTTGAGTGTATTGGTCTCGGATCGGGTCAAACTGACTCCTGACATGATGAACCGCATGAAGGCAGAGCTGTGCGAAGTCATCCGGCGCTATGTGCCTGGTATCGACGCCGAGGCAATTGCGATTAGTGTGACCCAAACCGACAACAACATGGATCAGCTCGAGACGCGCATTCCTATTGCGCGGAATCGTCGCTGAGGGACACACGGCACAGGGTGGCTTTGACACTCTTTTTCAGCGCGTCGAAATGTGACGCCTGCCATTCGTCTGTCGAGGCTTTCATGGAATCTCCCCGTCCGAGTATCGTCTTTAGCCTTTAGCCCGTCGATGTAGTGGCTCGCTGCCGGCATCACCATTGCGTTGGCCTATATCCTCTACACCGCAGTCCACGATGTCGCCCTCGTATTTTTTGGGGCAGCTGTTTTCGCGTATATCTTCGCGCCCGTCGTTGATTTCTTCGCTCCGTACACGCGTCAATCGCGATTGCTGGCGACGACCTGTTGTATCTCATCATGGTCGCAGTGTGCACGATTATCGTGGCGCAGCTCGGTCCCATCGTGACATCACAATACCGTAATTTACGTGCCGATCTACCTAATGCGTTGGCAGTACTCGATACCTGGTCGCTGGTGGTGGCAGGTACAGCGGTGCCTGTCGGATCACACATCAATGAATTACTGACCGAGCGCGTCATGGCAATCCCGGCGAGTTTGCCATCAATCGTTGTCGGCGCAATTCATGGGTTCTTGCATGTGCTGGCTTTTCTCATCACGAGTTTCTTCCTCATGATGAACGGCAAGCAGGTGACGCGGACACTCGTCAATCTCGTCCCCAAAATCCATCAAACAGAAGTCCGCTATGTCGGTAGTCACATCAATGGCATCCTGCGTGGGTACATCCGCGGGACGCTGCTCCTGATACCGATCATGGCAGTCCTGACCACGATTGCATTGTGGTTGCTCGGAGTGCGCTACGCGCTACTCATCGGGATTGTCAGCGGGGTGGTCGAGATACTCCCCATCATCGGGCCATGGTCTGCTGCGGCGTTTGCCATCATCATGGCAGTCTTTCAGAGCCCGTTGCCGTTCGGCGATACCGTGTTTATGGTCTCGGCGGTGATCGGTGGTGTCTACTTTGCGCTACGGATGTTTGAGGATTACGTCATCATTCCGGCGGTTGTCGGTCCGGCGGTGCACCTTCATCCGATTTTGGTCATCGCTGCAATCCTGGCCGGTGCCGAAATCGGCGGTATCCTCGGGCTCTTTTTGGCCATCCCATTCATGTCGGTGATGCAATACCTGCTCCGCTGGGTCTATCACAAACTGGTCAGCTCCGATGCACTCCCTGACGGCCACTAAAACGCAATAGCGCAACAAAACGCCCGCCGTGCATATGCACGGCGGGCGAATCGTTGGTGAGACCTAGATTTTGACGCTGACGGTGCGGAAGCCGGCATCGACGTAGATAATCTCGCCGGTGGTAGCAGATGCCAGGTCACTACAGAGGAACATGGCCATGTTGCCCACGTCTTCTTGGGTGACCAAGCGGCGCAACGGTGCCTGATCGGGGAAATTCTTGAGCAAGTCCTTGAACCCCGTGATGCCGCTGGCGGCCAACGTGCGGATAGGACCGGCGCTGATGGCATTGACGCGGATGTTCGACGGGCCGAGGTCGCTGGCCAAATAGCGCACACTGGCTTCGAGGGCTGCTTTGGCGACACCCATGACGTTGTAGTTCTGGGCGACCTGTTGCGAGCCGTGGTAGGTCAGAGTAATCACCGAACCGCCGCTGTTGAGCAATGGACGGGCGGCTTTGATGACACCAGTCAGCGAGTAGACACTGATGTCCATCGCGATGCGGAACCCTTCGCGGCTGACATTCAGGTAGTCGCCGGCGAGTTCTTCTTTTTTGGCGAATCCAATGGCGTGCACGATGATGTCGAACGTGCCCCAGCGGTTCTTGATGGCGACCATCAGGTTGTCGATGTCAGCGTCGCTGTCGACATTGCAGGGCTCGATGAAGTCGACACCCAGGCTGGCAGCCAAGGGGCGCACGCGCTTTTCGATGGCATCGCCCACGTAGGTGAAGCAGAGCTCTGCCCCCTCGGCGTGAAATGCCTTCGAGATGCCCCAGGCAATCGAGTTGTCATTGGCGAGGCCCATGATGAGGGCCCGTTTGCCGGTGAGTAATCCCATGGTGGGTGGCTCCTTGTCAACAGCACTCCGCAACGACCGGAGTGGAATTATCCGCGGGCAGGGACGTCGAGGATATGGTCGATAAAGCCGTACGCCTTGGCTTCGGTAGGGGTCATGAACTTATCGCGCGAGAAGTCGCGTGTGATTTCTTCGGGAGTGCGACCCGTGTCTGCAGCCAACAACCCGTTGCCCACCGACTGGAGCCGAAGCAGTTCCGCCACCATGCGCTCGACGTCGGGGGCATAGCCCTTTGCGCCGCCGCCGGCCGGGTGGAAGTGGATGGTCGAGTGCGGCAACGCATACCGCTTGCCTTTGGTGCCGCCCGCCAACAAAATCGTCGCCATGCTGCCCGCGCGACCCACACACACCGTGTTGACGTCGGGGTTGATGATGTGCATGGTGTCGTAGATGGCCAGACCGTCACGGACGCTACCGCCTGGGCTGTTGATGTAGAACCAGACGTCGCGCTTCGAATCCTGGTGCTGCAGGTACAGCAACTGGGCGACGATGGACGATGCGACATCGTCGTCGATGGGTGCGGCCAACATAATGACCCGCTCTTGGAGCAGGCGTGAGTACAGGTCCCAGCCGCGTTCGCCCCTTGGGGTGCGCTCGACGACACTTGGTATAACAGGCATAGTGTTCTCCTCCAGATGCGCATGGGCATGCCCAATGCTCTAGAAGTATACCATAAAGCGTTTTTCGACGAATGCCGCGCGGGGAGAAGATAAATATCGAGCAGGGTTTATTGCATTGAAAAGGGAAAATAATCGAGCGGGGTTTATTGCAATAAACCCCGCTCGAAAGAAACTCCACTCGAAAACAGTATTACCCGCGCTGATAGACCACCTTGCCGCCGAGGATGGTGGTGGTGACCTTGATATGCAGGATTTCTTCGTCGCTACAGGTCAAGTAGTCGCGGTCGAGCACGGCCATGTCGGCCAACATGCCGGGCATCAAGATACCCTTGAGGTGCTCTTCGCGGGTCAACC
>JBFYTT010000158.1:0-11951 GCA_041300425.1 Roseiflexaceae bacterium | reverse complement strand
ATCATGAGCTGCGTCGGATCGACACTTACTCCGCGGGCCTCGAGTCGGCTGGTTACCAACGCGTGAAGCCGTGCATCCGCAGGCGCATAGTTCATCACTGCGTCGACATTTTCGCTGAGTAAACCCGCAACCGACGATGTTATTTGCTCCGTCGGAAAGATGCTGGGATCTGCATCACCAAATGCCAAACTAATCGTGTCTGGTTTTTCGTTGGGCAAATCAACCAACACTGATGACTGATTGGCGACGCGTCGGGCAGCGTGCGAAAAAAGCTGTTCGTACAAGGCACTGTCTGGTGCGCGGGTCATAGATCCTCCGTAATAGGGGTATAAGTGGGGAAATGCACATCCATTCGACAGGCTTCCAGCCATTGTATCGTTGCCTGGATTTGGCCGCGTCGATAGTGCATAACGGCGATGCGATATTGATCGGCGTGTGGTTCAACAACGATGTCGTCGAGCCAACGTTGGCATCGATCCGTCTGCTGGTCATACAGGGCTGCAATTGCAGCGGGACTGCGACGTGAGCAAAAATACAGTTTGGACAGGAACTCTATCCGCATATCACGCGGGTGCGCCACCGGTGAGCTACACCAGTGGGCAAATTTGGCCTGCCCCACAGGAGTGCAGCCGAGCATGCGCTTGCCGCGACCATCATCATCACTCTCTATCGCACATAAAAAGCCCACCTCCTGCATGCGTGCAACAATCGCATAAAAGGCACTCTGTTTGATGTGCCATATATTCCCGAGTGGAGAATCCACGACGGTCTGATGGAGTGCATACGCGTGCATCGGAGCTTCAAGCAAGAAGCCCAACACGGTATGTTCATAGGTAAATGATGTTTTTTGACGTGGACTCATAATAATTCTATGATACACAATCGTAGCTTCATCCGGGAGGTTCACATGTCTGAAGTAGACGAAAAGGCCCATTATCTCGCCGGCATTCGCCGATCGCGCATTATGGCGGCAGTTTTTGTGAGTATTGCACTCGTATTGGGGTATGTCGGTTCTCAAAATCAATACCGGAGCATGGCAGTGGACAAGCCAGCCAGTGCCCGGATTGAATACCTTGTAACAGGGACAAGCTCGAATGTACGCATCATTTATTTGAACGATCTCTCATATCGCGCCGAAAAAGTCGGAACACCACCGTGGAAGTTTAGCTTTCGCGCGTCGAAGGGCCGTACCCTCGAGGCGCAAATCGACAACTTATCTGGCGATGGGACGATCGGCTGCCAGATTCTGGTATATGGAGAACCCATCTACACCATCGAAGAAACCACGGACGCCGCGATTACCTGCGCAGCAGTCGTTCCATAGAGAGTAGGGTGTCCGTGCGCTTTCCGTCCTTTGGTTGGGTGTTTGTTGCGTTTGCCTTGGGTAACTTGGTTGCGGTGTTTCTCCGATCGGCAAATGCGGTCATCGCACCAGATTTGATGCGCGATATCGGTCTCAACGCAGAACAACTCGGGAGTATGACGAGCCTCTACTATGTCACCTTTGCACTGATGCAACTCCCGCTGGGAGCAGCGCTTGACCGATACGGTTCACGTATGGTTATTCCGCTCCTGATGATCCCAACGGTCATTGGCTGTATCGTGTATGCACAGGCAACGACATTTACGGGAGTTGCACTCGGTCGGCTCCTAATCGGGATAGGTACTGCAGGTGGGCTGATGGGTGCGGTCAAAACCTTCGGCAACTGGGTACCCTCGAGTCGATTGGCAACAATGACCACCTCGATGATGGCACTCGGCGGGGTGGGCGGTATTTTGACCACGTCACCGATGGCGTGGGTAAATGCACAGTATGGCTGGCAGAATATCTTCTACGGCAGTACGGTGTTTATCACCTTCGTTGCATGTGCAATTTGGTTCTGGAGCAGAGACTTCCCCGCTACGATGCCCGTGGTGCGCTCGACAGGCAACCCATTCGAGGGATTTCGGTCGATCTACACCAACAAAGCGTTTTGGCAGATGGCACCGTTGTATTTCTCGATGCTGGGGACCCTTTTGGCGGTCCAAACGCTGTGGGCTGGGCCATTTTTATATGATGTGCTGGCATATACCCCGACCCAAGCAGGTGCAATGCTGTTGCTGATGGGCATCGGTTCTATCATCGGGTATGCCATTAGCGGGCCGCTGGGTGACCGTTTTGGTGCGCCGCGTATGATTCTCTATGCGCAGCTTTTGCTTATTACCACGTTGAGTGTGTTTGTTGGCTCACCGGTTCTGACGAGCCAGCCCATGGTTGCGCTGCTATATGTCTCCTTCAGTCTCGGTGCGGCCTTCAACGTTATTTTGCTGCCGCAGGCACGTACTCTCTTTACGCCGCAGATGAGTGGGAGGGCAGTGACTGCGCTGAATATTTTTGGGTTCATCGGCGCGTATTTTTTTCAACGTACCATGGGGTATGTCGTTGAGCTCCAGGGCAAAGACAGTGCTGGTCACTATGGTACACTCGGGTATCAGTACGCGTTCGCTATACCATTGGTATGTGCCATCCTCGCATTGATAAATTATCTGCCGTTAGTTCGCACGCCACAGCTGAAAGGATAATCGCTATGCCGACCCTCACGATCAATGGGACGCAATACGCCGTCGCCGCCGGGACACGATTGGTCAACGCCATCGAAGACAACAACATCAATATCGGCCACCGCTGCGGTGGCAAGTCCAAATGCACATCCTGCCGAGTAGTGTTTTTGGCTGGTGAACCAACCACAATGACCGCTGCAGAGCACGCCAAGCTCACCGAAAAAGGCATGCTTGGGAGCATGCGCCTTTCGTGTCAGATTGTGGTTGATGCAGATATGACCATCGAGCCACAGATGACGCTCGAGTCCGTTGCTGATTGGACCGACACCGGTCCGCGTTGTCTCGACGCGGTCGAGCCCGATGCGGTCGTGCGCCCCACATCATCATTCTAAGTTACGACAACGCCCCAACGCACGAATGCGTTGGGGCGTTTTTTGTGCGCACATGCCTATGGAAAGAGTATTTCGAAGAGGGTCCAGCCGATATACGACAATGAGAGCGCACTCACAAGACCGACGATAATCCACACCACAACACGATGGACTGGCGAATTCGTGTATTGACCCATGAGTTCTTTGTTATTGACCAGCGACACAATAGCAATCAACTCGATTGGCAACAAGAGACCGTTGATGACATACACCCCCACAAGCACATCAATCAGTGGCAGCCCCGGTATCAGTGCGACGATTGCACCAAAGGCAATCAACACCGTAAAAACACCCATGAATACCGGTGCATCTTGCCAGCTCCGCGATACACCACGCTCAAACCCGAGCGATTCACTCAACATGTACGTGGTTGCCAACGGGAGAATCCCAGCCGCAAGCAATGAGGCCCCGAGCAACCCAATACCAAACAAGATCTCGGCATAGTCACCTGCAATGGGGGCCAACGCACGTGCTGCATCCTGCGCGGTGGTGATGACGATATTCAATGGATGCAGGGTCGCTGCCGTGGCAATGATGATGCAGGCAGCCACGACGCCAGCGATAACAGTCCCCACCAGCACATCAATCCGCGTGTAACGGTAATCGTTGATCGAAACTCCCTTTTCGACCACTGCCGATTGCACATAGAGTTGCATGTACGGTGAGATGGTCGTACCAACCAACGCGACGACGATTTTGATGTAGTCACTGTCTTGGACGATGGTTGGCTTGAATCCGCGAAAGATTTCGTCAGTATTTGGATGCACAATGACCGCCGACGCAATGTACGCCAAAAACACTGCACTCAGGACCAAGAGGACCCGCTCTACCCGCGAGTATGACCCACGGGTAATCAACAACCACATGACGAACGCAGCGACCGGGACCGCGATATAGCGACTAATGCCAAACAACTCTGCGGCGGCAGCAATTCCCACAAACTCCGAAACGATGATACCGGCGTTTGCAAACAGCAGGGTGCACATAATCAAGGCCGTCACGCGAATCGGGAAGTTTTCACGGGCGAGATCAGCAAATCCCTTCCCCGTGACTGCACCGAGGCGGGCCGACATTTCTTGCACAACGGCAACAGCAATCGTAATCAATACCATGACCCACAGCAGACTGTAGCCGTATGTTGCACCTGCAGTCGCATATGTTGCGATGCCACCTGCATCATTCCCGGCACTGGCAGCGAGCAATCCAGGACCAATGGCAGCGAGATAGGGCCACCAGGATTTGCGCATGCCACGCACAGATTTACGCCACGGAGAGAGTACCTCGTGTTGTATTCGCATGACACTCTTTCTACCCGAAATTTCTCGAACCCCGTCGATGCCAAATATCCGGGAGCAACACTGCAAGTGCATCGTCTACGCTGACCGCTCCAACGAACATTCCATCAGAATCAACCACCGGCACAGCGGTCAGATTGTATTCGCCCAAGACACGGGCAGCACTCTCAGAAGGGTCATCCACATGAATGGTAGGCACTTCTTCGAGAATATCGCGCAATTGTACTTCTGGCCCGGTCACGAGGAGTTTCGGGATGCGCACAATACCGATGAGCCGCCCACCCATGCCACTCGTTTCCTCGTTGTCATCCTCGTGTTCGACAACGTAGATTTCCGTGAGCGGGTCGGGGAGTTCATCGCGTGCACGTAACCCTCGGATAACATCTTCGACACGATCATCCGGGTACGCGACAACCAAGTCCGTGGTCATGCTGCGCCCAACAGAATCTCCGTCATAGGCAAGGAGCTCTTTGACGTCCTCGGCCTCTGCGTGTTCCATCCGCGCCAAAATCTGCTCTGCGACATCGGCATCGAGATCTTCGAGTGCGTCGGCTGCTGCACTCGGAGTCATTTCTTCGAGGATATCTGCTGCGCGTTCTTGGTCCATTCCTTCGAGCAAATCTGCCATACGTTCATCCGAAACTTCCTCGAGTGTCTCGGCTGCTGTTTCATCATCGAGTGCTGCCACGATTTCTGCCGATTCACGAAAGGACAACGCATCAACGATGCGCGCCAAATCGACGGCGCTCATATCATTCAAGCGATTGTACGAAACTTTCAACTGTACCGGCGCGGCAGATGCAAGATACTGCGCATCCGCCCAACTAATCACGTGGCGCCCGATAATATACTGCGTAGCAGCACGCGGTGCCAGGCGTCGCAAGATAGCCTGCGGGCTTATGTCTACTCCGACGACACAGTACTCATGCTCGATGCGTGCCATCTGGATGTCGTTCACACGCACGATTCGGCGCCCGTTGATATCAATAATCTGATGATCAAGGACGTCCTTGTTGAGCAACACTTCCCCGTCACGGCGACTGAACGGTTGCAGATTGAGGCGCATGGTGTTGAGCGCAATGCTGGCGTGTGTGATAGCGACGATATCTGCTGCGGCGATAAACATCGCCCGTCGCTGATCACGCACAACGATACCGGCAATCGGCGGATAGCTCCGGTCATCGATCCGCACCACGACATCCGATAACATCCCAATTTCGCTACCATCGCGGGCACGCACCAGCAGATTCATCAGTTGTGAAACAAATAGCATGGGATACCTCTGCCAAAACAGAAAACCCGCGTGCAGCTGCACACGGGTGTATCACCACGAGCAACGCACGCTTGTCTATGCAATATTCATCTGGCGTGAATGATAGTCGTCGTCCATGCGGCTAGTATACTAATGTTGTCACCGTTGTGTCAAAAGGAGAGCATGTCCATGCAACATTCATTCATACCGACGCAGTATTATCGGACCATTGGTACGCACCCCGCTGCACTCACCATCAACGATGGCGATGAGGTTGCCATGTGGTGTGTCGATGCACATGGCATAGATGGACATGACCACGCAGTCACACCGGCGGGAAATCCCATGAGCGGGCCAATTGCCGTGCACGGACTCATTGCAGGGGATGTCCTCGCCGCAACCATTGTGAACATGCACCCGCTACGGCCGAATGGGTGGAGTTATCCGACCTTGGCAGGGAATGTCGTTGACCCCGAGTATGTAACGGCAGTACCGTTCGCGCCAGGGAGCAAGCTCCCCAAGGAATACTGGGATCTCGACACGACGACAGGAACCGTCCGAAGCCGCGGCACGCATGGGATGCGGGTGACCGCACCCTATCGCCCAATGGTCGGCTGCTTCGGTGTCGCTCCTGCCCGCGGGGAAGCGGTGTCAACCGCTACCTCAGGACCACACGGCGGTAATATGGACGTCCGATTTTTTGGCGTAGGGTGTACCGTCTACTTCCCCGTGTCAGTAGATGGCGGGCTGTTTTTTGCGGGGGATGCACATCTCGTGCAAGGGTGCGGCGAGATAGGCGGCACCGGTGTTGAGTCTGCCATGCGCATCGATGTCCATCTCGCCAAAGCGCCAATGGAACGCATCACCTGGCCGCGTGCAGAGGATCAAGATTTTCTCTATACCGTCGGGAACGCCCGCCCGCTCGACCAAGCCCTGCAACATGCCACTTCAGAAATGCACCGTATGCTGATTGCGTGTGGTGCCGACGGCACGAGCGCTGCAGTCATCATGAGCCAACTCATCGAGTATCACATCGGCAATGTGTTTGACCCTGCGTACACCGTGGTGGCCAAGATTGCTAAGAGTGTTCTCCGTACACATGGCCTACGGTCGACATTCCGTTAACCTGTACATCACAAATATCAGCACCATGTCGCGCGTAACAGCGGTATGGTGCTGGTTTTATTTGACATCCGTTACCTGGTGAAAACGTCGATACGCGAATACCATCGGCACAATGACTGCCACAAGTATGGCTGTCAGCATGCCACTCAACAAGATCACGGGACTGATCGGGAGAAGCGCGAGCACGATACTTACCACCCCGCTCCCCATCATCCAACGCGAAGCGAGGTGATGTGATTCGGTCCAGACAAGCGGATGTGCAAGGGTCCAATAAGTTCGAATCCCAAAAAATCCATTTGGAGGAATGCTGTACAACATACTGCCGATGATGATGAACAAGACACCCATCATGCCACTCAAGGTCCGTTCAAGCACCACCGGGTATCCCAGCGCAATCGCGGTCGTAACCACCTGTACCGACCCCATGAATGCTGCCATGACCGTACTCATTTTGATGAGCGCATCGCCGACAATGGGATTCTTTTCGACCCGTGCAAATATCAACATCAGGCTCGAAATAGCCAGCGTGACGAGGGGGATCAGCACGCTGCTTGTTAGCGGGTCACTGTATGCATCGACCTCACCAGCGATGTTCCAATGCGATGGAACACGTTCAGGAAGGGAAGGGTACGCCCACACACAAAAAACCGCAAGTGCGACCAATAACAGCGCCGTCGCCCCATACCAGTATGTTCGATTCATGGATCCTCCTAACATGCACACAGTATACGATCGGACCGTCAGTACGGTTGCGTCACGATGGAGCAGAGCATGTCTGTGGTGCATGATCGAGGACAAAAAACGGAATCGCCGCGTCTCCATGCGGAATACACAGAAGCGACGTGCGATACACCCGCTCGAGCACTGCTTGTTGGAGGACCTCGACTGGCGTACCTTGGGCAACGGTACGTCCGTGATGCAACAACAGGATGTGGCTAGCAGATGCAGCAGCTAGATTCAGATCATGCATAGCGGCAATCACCAACACCCCCCGCTGTGACAGGACCTGAGCGATGCGCAGAATGGCTGCCTGATGATGCAAATCCAAATGAGCAGTCGGTTCATCGAGGATAAGCACGTTTGTTTGCTGCGCTATTGCGCGTGCCACAGCGACCCGTTGCTGTTCTCCACCCGACAGATGCGCAGCAGCAGAGTCTGCATACTCAATGATTTCGCAATCACGCAAGGCAGCATCAATAATTGCCTCGTCTTCTGCTTTTTGTGCGACATACCACGGCCGAAAGGCGTAGCGCGCCATGGCAACAACCTCGCGCACCGAAAAACCCGTCGGCATGTGTGTTTGCTGCGGCACCATAGCAATACGATGTGCTCGTTGCTGTGGACTCAAAGCAGTAATCGAAGTCCCATCTACTGTGATGGTACCTGACACATGCGGGACAAGCCCCGCAATCGCACGTAACAACGTACTTTTGCCTGCGCCGTTCGGACCAATGACGGCAATGAATGCACCAGGCTGCGCGTGCAGTGATACATCATCCACGACTGTTTTTTTGCCGTAACGGACACAACAATGTTCGACGACGAGTGTGTTCATTGCGAGCGACTCCGGCGTAACAACAACACAAGGAACACCGGTGCGCCGATACATGCAGTAACAATTCCAAGCGGCACTTCCACCGGGGCTTGGATTGTTCTGGCAATCAAATCGGCAGCAACGAGAAAAAGTGCTCCGATACAGGCTGCATACGGGATGAGCGCACGATTGTCTCCTCCAAACACTAACCGAAGTGCATGAGGAACAATGATACCGACGAATCCAATCAGGCCATGAAAAGCAACCGCAGATGCAGTCATCAGCGTTGCTCCGAACACCACGAACCCACGGACGCGGCGCACATCAATACCGAGCAGCGTCCCTTGTTCTTCACTCAAAAGCAACACATTTAAGTCACGTGCAACCACCAGCAAACACGCCAAACCAACCGCGAGACACAATGCAACTATGCGCACGGACTCCCATCCTACCGAGGCGGCGCTGCCCAGCAGAAAAGCGAGCAACTGCCCTGCTTGGCGCCCAGCGCGGATCATCAGATACGTAGTGACCGCACTGGCGAGCGTTCCGAGTGCGACCCCGGCCAGTACCATGTCTTGGGTGCTCTGTTCCCGCTGGCGCTGTGCAATAGCAGTCACCGCGAGGACAACACCTATCGCACCGACAAACGCGCCCACCGGCATAGCGATTGCTCCGTACCAACGTACCGGTCCAGCTACCACCGCGAGCATCGCACCCAACCCAGCACCCGAGGCCACACCAATGATGTATGGGTCTGCCAACGGATTACGAAAAAGCCCTTGGTATGCTGCACCTGACGCACTGAGTGCAGCTCCGGTCAATGCAACAAGCAGCACACGGGGGAGTCTGATATCGAGCAAAATGCTCCTGGTACTCTGCGGATAGTCTGCGAGCGACAGACCGCGAAGCCAACGCCAAAGCACATCGAATACGGTCCCGAAAGGGATTGAAACACTGCCGACGCTCAACGCGGCCAAGATCGCCGTGCCAAGCAGTACCACACAGACGACGATGATCCAGCGCGAGCCGTGCCGCATGTACTGGAACAAGCGCTGGATCATTGTCTACCTACTTCAATTCAGGGTGCAATACGGCAACAACCGCTTGCAGCCCTTGCACGATGCGCGGCCCTGGCCGGCTAACCACATTGTCATCAATCGGGAACACCCGTTGATTCTGCACGGCGGGGATTGCTTCCCACCCTGCACGGGTAGCGACGGATTCGGGGGTTACTCCCCACAGCGAATCTGCCAAGATAATCGTATCCGGCGCTTTTGCGACAATTTGCTCAAGACTGACCTGCGGATACGCATCGGTAACATCGGCAAAGATGTTTGTGCCACCTGCAACAGCGAGCAGCTCAGCGACGAACGAATCAGGGCCGACCGTGTATGGTTTTGCGGGATCAGTTGCATCGAGCTCCCAAAACACCGTGGGTCTGTCGGTCGTCTTGGCCACACGGTCCGCCAGGGACTGCCATTCGGTCTGCATCGTTTCTGTGAGTGTCTGGGCTTCGGTATCTCGTTGCAGGGTCACCCCGACCAGCTGGATGTCGGCTAGCACCGATGCAAACGTTGCGTTTGGTGCACCAACTACGACAACCGGTATTCCCAGCTTTTCGATTGCAGCAATAACGTCTGGTGCGGTAATGCCTGCTGCATACACCACGTCCGGTGCTAATGCCGTGATTTGTTCGTAATCAACGCTCATATCTGGATTGGTGATTTTGGGCAACGTAGAAACTTCGGTCGGGTAATCGCTATACATGTCGATTGCAGTCAACCGTGTAAGGCCATCGAGCGCGGCAACTATTTCGGTGGTGCTAGGGGCAAGTGATACAATCCGATTCACGGGTTGTTTGACAACCACGCTACGACCAGCACCGTCGGTTACCGTGATTTCGGTGCGCGGAGCGATAGTTGGTACGGCAGTTGCGACCGTCATTGTCGCAGCGACGATGTCTGCTTGCGGGGTAGCTGGCAGCGCAGCAGGGACAGATTCAGAAGGGCTACCACATGCAGCCAATACAAACGCAACGAGGAGCAAAAGACGCTTCATGGACAAACTCCTTAACACACAGTACAAAAAAACCCGCGCACTGGTGCGAGGGTTTATGGGACAGTCCACCTAAAAAAGGCGTGTCGCCATGGTTCCTCCTTGACTCGAAGAGGTCGTTCCAGTGTTCGGTAAGGCAGGATTCCTGGCTTGCGTCATTTGGACGCTTACAGTTGCGGCACAGCGACGGACTTCCACCGTCTTCCACCTTTACGCCCTAGCATCCGGGCTAGCGGGTCACCTTACCATATGTACTTTTCACAGCTTACGCTGCAAGCAGAGTATACGTCGTCATTCAAGATGTGTCAAAACACACATGGAGCACACAGTATGACCGGTCAGTCATTTCCTTCACCTGTCCATTCGGTCTTTGCTGGACCAACGAGCGCATGGCCGTTGTACCCACAAGGCAAGAACGAGTGTAGTTTCTATGCGCTTGCCCACGCGCTGAATCTCCTGGACGGAGCATCGGAGTATCATCCGGATACGTTTCGACGCGAGGTCGGACTCTTCTTCCAACGCGATATGGGAGGGACCTTACCGCCGCTGAAAGCGTTGCAATTGCGGAAACGAGGATACGGAAGTCATTATGGAAACCTGTCACACACCGATAGCGAATCCGTGCTCAAAACGCTCATTGACATGCATGTTCCCGTTATCGTTGACATCTATGGCGCAGCACAATTTGAGACCACCCGCATCTACGGGCGCCATGCGGTTGTGTTGGTGGGCTACAGCGATGCATACACCGATGCATCCGGTGTATTGCGCCGAGAGTTTTATCTGATCGACAGTGAATGGCCATCATTCGGCAGATGCAACGCAACAGACAACAACGTCGACCGAGACGGCGATGGAATTGTTGAGGATTATCCTGGCAACCGCACACTTTCGCATTCTGAATTCATGACGCTTCACACGACGCGCACCTACACTCCAATCTTTCCAGATGCGCTGTCTCATGCACGGTGGTACCACGACACATTTGGCTGGCACCGTCCGTCGTTCTATGAGTATTGGGTGAGCGGGAGTGTAGATCGGGTCAAATAGGCAGAAAAGAGATACAGACGCGTCGATTCCTCGTATAGTACGATGTGGTCTAAAAGATAGGAGAACCCATGCTGCTCTTCAAGCGCATGTTTCGTATTCTGAAGCCGTACTGGCTGATGTTTTTGGGTGCATTTCTGAGCCTTATTTTGTCGAGCGTGGCGAATCTCTATAGCCCGATGCTGCTCAAAGAAGTATTGGATGACGGGATTAGTGGGCGCAACCTCGACGTGGTTTACTGGGGTGCGGGCATTATGATCGGGTTGGCACTGGTGCGTGGCGTGTTCGGATTTACCCAGAGCTTTTGGTCCGAAAAAATGTCACAGTCATTCGCCTTCGATGTGCGCAATACATTGTTCGAAAAAATCCAAACGCTGAGTTTTGCGTATCACGATCAGACGCAAGCAGGGCAACTCATGACACGCTTGACCAGCGATGTCGAGCAGGTACGATCTTTTGTTGCGTCTGCGTTGCTCCAGTTCCTCAGTGCCATCATCATGATGGTGGGGTGCTTGTTTTTTATGTTTACCATGAATTGGCAGCTGAGCGCTGTGACATTGCTAATTATCCCCCCGTTTGTGTTTTTCTTAGGCTATTTCATGCGGGTCGTACGGCCAATGTTTTCCGCCATCCAAGAACGTCTCAGTGCGCTCAATGGAGTCCTCCAAGAA
>JBFYTT010000153.1:0-8043 GCA_041300425.1 Roseiflexaceae bacterium | reverse complement strand
ACGGATGTTGGTTTCCAGAATTAGTCTCGAATCATTCACCTCCCCCCTGTATGGATTTCCATGCAGGGGGGCGTTTCTTTTCTGTGTAGAGAAAAGAGAATTATAATTGTCGTAATTCAATGTGGAGTTGCCCCAATGACCACCTACGACCTCCTTGTCCTCGGCGAACTCAATGCAGATTTGATTCTGCGTGGCGATGTCGAGCCCGTCTGGCAACAACATGAAAAAATCGTCGATGACATGGCACTTGTCATGGGCGGTTCCTCTGCAATTTTTGCGTGTGGCGCTGCGCGCCTCGGCCTTTCTGTGGCGTATGTGGGTGTGTGCGGTGACGACACCATCGGTCGGTTTTGCTTGGACGCGCTCACCGCAGCAGGTGTCGATACCACGCATTGCATCGTCGATCCAAACGTACGCAGTGGGTTGACGGTCATTCTCCAAAAGCCCGCAGATCGTGCCATGTTGACCTACGAAGGGGGCATTCCACTGCTTGCTGCGAGTATGATCCCGGCTTCTTTGGTTGCGTCTGCCCGCCACTTACATATTGGGAGTTATTACCTGCAACACGCCTTACGTCCAGGGTTACCGGGCATGTTCCAACAGATGCAGGCACACGGCGGTACGACATCGATCGACACCAACTGGGATCCTGCAGAGGTGTGGTCAGGACTCGATACGTTGTTCCCGTACACCAATCTGTTTTTGCCTAATGATGCCGAGGCTTGTGCAATTAGTCGCCAACCCACCGTGTCCGGTGCATTACGCGTGTTGGCGCAGCAGGTGCAAACAGTAGCGATCAAATGTGGCGCAGACGGGGCGTATGGCCAGCAGGGTGCATCGTCAGCGCATGTAGACGCAATCAAAACTGATTTTGTCGACGCAGTCGGTGCCGGTGATTCGTTCAATGCAGGCATGGTCTACGGCATGCTGGCAGGCTGGTCGTTGCACCGATCGCTCCGGCTGGGTGCTGTCTGTGGGTCGTTATCGACCCGGGCTGCTGGTGGTACTGCGGCTCAAGCGACCCTCGCCGAAGCACTCCCCTATCTAACTGAGGCAGACTATGCGTGACGTTATTGATGCCGTGCTTAGATGGCAAGAACGTGGCGAACGCGTCGCAATGGCGACGGTCGTGCGCACACTCGGCTCGTCGCCACGTGGATTGGCCGCCAAAATGGCCGTGACTGATCAGGGCAATATCGCTGGGTCAGTCAGCGGCGGATGTATCGAAGGTGCAGTGTATGACGCCTGTCAACACGCCCTCAAAACCGGCACCGCCGCGTTGCTCCATTTCGGCGTGGCCGACGAACAAGCGTGGGAGGTCGGGCTCGCATGCGGTGGCACCATCGATGTATTTGTCGCTCCGTTGCCTCGTATTGATGCAAAGCAAGGTACAGACAGCTCCAGCATCGTGGTCCAACGGCTCGTGGCACAACAGCTGGTCGCAGTTGCAACAGTGCTGTCGGGGCCAGCGACGGGTCAACAGCTCGCCGTTACCGCAGACTCCACACCACACAGCGACATGCCTCATAGTCCGCTACGTGATGCAATCCTGACCCACACAGTAGCCATGCTCGCCGACGGTGTACATGGTGTCTATACCGTCGAAGGAGTCGACGTCTTTGTCGAGGTCTACCCACCACCACCGACCATCATCATGATTGGCGCGGTACATATCTCGCTCGAACTGACCACCTACGCCGCCCAATTGGGCTTTCGTACCGTTGTCGTCGATGCGCGCGCTGCTTTTGCCACTGCAGAACGGTTCGGGCACGCCGATGAGCTGGTCCATGCGTGGCCAGACGAAGCACTCGCAGGGCGCTTGCATCGCAACGTCGCAGTCGTCGTGTTGACCCATGACCCCAAATTAGACGATCCCGCGTTACTCGTTGCATTGCCCAGTGATGTGCGTTATGTGGGTGCGTTAGGCAGTCGTAAGACCCACGCCGAACGCATCGAACGACTGCGTTCTGCCGGCTTGACTGCGGCGGACGTCGCCCGTGTGCATGCACCGATCGGGCTCGACATCGGTGGTCGCACCCCTGCCGAGATTGCCCTCAGCATCATGGCGCAAATCGTGGCCGTGTGGAACGGCAAAGCCGAGTGACCGCGGTGCCGCTCCTCTCCCACGACACGACGGTCGCAGCGGTGATACTCGCAGCAGGCCTGTCGCAGCGCCTCGGTCGTTCCAAACAATTGTTGCCGTGGCGTGGTACCACGCTCTTGGGGTATACCATCGATGTGGTCAGGGCAGCCGGGATCACCGAGATTGCCGTAGTGCTCGGCCACGACGCAACCGCAGTACGTACAGCGGTCACAGATCGCCCCGTCGTTTTCATTGACAACCCCGAGTATGCGTCTGGCCAAGGCACATCGGTCGCGTGCGGGGCACGCTGGGCACAACAACGCACATGCCGGCGGGTGGTTTTTTTGCCGTGTGACCAACCCTTGTTGACCGCTGCGCACCTCGGAACACTGCTCGCTGCCCATCCCGCTGCTGACGCGTGCATGCCACGTGTTGCGCAGCAACCCACCAGCCCGGTCGTCTGGGCTAGGCATACTCTCGGGTTGCTTGCTACGTTGCGCGGTGCTACGGGTGGGCGTCAGCTCTTCGCAACTGGCACGCTGGTCCCCACATACGTCGATTTGGATGCACCTGAATTGCTCCGCGATATTGATACCCCAGAGGATTATGACGCACTATGCAATATGTAACATGTCCTCCCGCTGCGGCTGTCGGCCATGTTGCCCGCACCAACATCAGTAATCATTCCGGCCAGCGTATCGTCGCCAAAGGCCACCGCCTCACGGCGTATGATGTCACCCGACTCATCGACGAGCACATCGCCTTCGTTGATATCGTGATCGCCGATGCCGACGAAGTCGACGAAAACCATGCTGCCGCCCACGTCGCCCGACATACTGTGGGCAGCGGCGTACAGATTGCTGCGGCCCATCACGGTCGTGCCGACATCCACGCCAGCCACGCCGGAGTCGTACGCATCGACATCGACGCACTCATCCAGGCTAATCACAATCCGACGCAGACAGTCGCCACCATCCGTGATGGTCAGGTGGTGCAGGCCGGTCAGCGGGTCGCTTCGGTCAAAATATTGCCTTTTGCGGTGCCGCAACACGAACTCCCCGTGCACCACACGAGCGTGGTCCGTGTCCTCCCGTTTGTGCGCCGCAGGGTCGGCGTCTTGGTCGTCGGTGCAGTGGCGACGTACGAGCGGATCCGCCAGAGTCATCTGCCGCCACTACGCGAACGACTGGCTCTGCTCGATGCAGCGGTGACACGTGAGCATACATGCCTCGCCGCAGCAAGTGATGTCGGGCACGCGTTACGAACGTTGGCGGTGCACTGCGATCTGTTGATTTCTATCTCCGAAACATCCGTTATGGGGGTCGCCGAGGCCATCCCGGCCGGAGTCAGTGCCGCAGGTGGCCAGATCATCCGCCACGGCGCACCGGTCGAACCAGGCAACATGATGCTGGTCGGCAGCATCGATAGCGTGCCGTTCTTGGCGGCTCCTGGGTGCATCCGTACCCGTGCGCGCAATGTTGTCGACCTGTTATTGCCACGGCTCATCGCCGATGACATCCCCGATGCTGCTGCAATTGCTGCTTGGGCGCACGGTGGCTTGTTAGGGGGGAATGATGACTAATACGCACCGAGGGACGCATGTCTTGGTCATCGACGACGAGCCCGAGATGTGCAATATCTGTGCCCGGGCCCTACAATCCCGCGGCTATCACGTGACCACCACGTCCGATTCGCTGACCGTCGCTGAACTCCTGACGCGCGACACCTATGATGTCATCCTCACGGATCTCAAAATGCCCGGTATTGATGGACTTGCAGTTGCCCAACTCGTGCATGACCACGACCCATCGGCTGCGATTGTGATGATGACTGCCTATGCGTCGTATGATCATCTCTTGCAAGCGATGCAATACGGCATTTCTGATTTCGTCCCCAAACCGTTCGATTTGACGCAATTGCTGCTCGCGGTTACCCAAGCCCTCCATCGCCGTGATGTCATCCGCGACAATGTCCGTTTGCGTGCCCTCGAAGCATTGCGCAGAGATAGCGAAGTCCTCACCACAACCCTCGAGTACCGTACCCTCGTGCCGACAATCCTCGGCCTGGCGGTACGCTGGAGCGGCTGGCCGGTGGCAGCGCTCTTGGTCGGTAACACCAAAACACCACTCACCGCCGTCACGATGTCGGATCAACAGTGGACAGTAACCGTCGCAGGCGTTGATTTTGCCCATCGCGTCTTGCACGAACGGACATTACAGACCGGCGCTTTCGTCGCGTTTGCGTATGAGCATCAGAAGACGACCCTGACCATCGGCATCCCGTTGATCGCCAACGACATCCAAGCAGTGTTGCTCATCGGCACCGATGACCCCTTCCCCAATCTCCCGTCGGTCAACGAGCTGTTGACACTCCTGGCGAAGCAAAGCATCACTGCCCTCCAAAATGCAGACGTCTACGGGCATATGGCAGGGCTTTACCGCAAACAACGCCAAATCGAAGCAATGAAAGATGAGTTCGTCGCGCTTGCGTCACACGAGTTACGCACCCCACTCACGATGGTTATTGCCTACACCGAAGTGTTGGCGCGCTCGCTCACGGGCACCGAACTCCAGCAAATCGACGAAATACGCGCAAACGCTACCCGCATGAAGCAAATCGTCGATACTCTCTCAGAGCTCCAGACATCGGGGACGACCGAAGCCCTCATTCCCCAAGAGTTTGATGTCGTTGCAGTCATCCGCCAGGTCATTGAACAGGTAAACGAACGATACCCCCGCGTGCGTATTCAGTTGCAAACCCAGCAACCCATCCTCTCCGTCACTGCCGATGACCGCTGGGTCCGCGTCCTGGTGTCGCAATTACTGATGAACGCCGCCGAACATGCGCGGCGGGAACGGGTCGATGTCATCGTCCAAGACACAGTCCGCCGTGATATGCCCGAGCCCGTGTCGCATGATCGCCGCCGCTGGCTGACGGTGACCGTTATCGATCACGGTATCGGTATCGCAGATCTTGATCAGTTGCACCTGTTTGCGCCGTTTGTACAACTCGATGATTCGTTGACGCGCACGAGTACCGGGGCGGGGCTCGGGCTCGCGTTGGTCTACGATATTGTGCAGCGGATGGAAGGATACGTGTGGGTATCGAGCAAGGTCGGCGAAGGCTCGGTCTTTGCAGTCATGCTCCCGGTTTCGTGAAAAGACAATGTCGATTGCATGACAGAAAATCTTCATTTACCATTCATTGTGACATGTGGTACTATTAGAAATGAATATATCTGGAGTTCAAACGAGGCTGCGCTTACCACGTTTGGATGATAGGTATAGTACTTTGTGAAAGCGTTCATTAAGTCAGAGGGGCGTGTACATGTCAGTACGCAATGCCGCATTAGCGGCCCTCGTAATCGGCGCTGTGCTGTTCTTTGTGTTTGATTTGAGGTTCCCGAACTTCCCGCCGGTTTCTGTCAAAGCAGAAGCACTGGCGTGTGTCGGGGGATTCATTGATGACGCAGGGCACTGCAGTAAAGGAACAGTGTTCCCGATTACAAATTCCCTCCTAACGACCGTTATTGTCAACGTGTTGTTGGTGTTGGTGGTGATTTTGGGAGTGCGCAACCAAATGGTGCCGCGTGGGTTCCAAAACTTAGTGGAACTGGTAATTGGGTCGCTCCACGACTTCGCCGTAGGGGTCGACAAAAAGCACGTGGCAAAGTTCTTCCCATTTGTCGCGACAGCATTTCTTTTGATTATGCTGTCAAACTTCATCGGTTTGGTGCCGGGTGTGGGGAGTATCGGGTCGTGTGAGGTGGTAACGGATCCTGCACGGATAGCCAAAATGGAAGCGAACAAACCAAGAATCCTCGAGACGTCTTATGATTCTTTGCCACTGCAATGTGATCATGATGCGCACGAGGAACTGGTGCCGTTTTTCCGTGCTCCGACAGCCGACCTGAACATGACGGTGGCGATCGCGTTGATTTCGGTCATTCTGATTCAGTATTTTGGTCTCAAAGCGCTGGGGCTGGAGTATCTCGCGCGGTTCTTCAATTTCCGCGAAGGTCCGGTGTCGACAATCATTGGCTTGATTGAGCTCTTTTCTGAGTTCATTCGTGTCGTTTCAGTCGCCTTTCGTCTCTTCGGCAACATCTTCGCCGGTGAAGTGGTGCTCATTGTTATGGGATACATGTTCCCGTACATGTTGCCGCTGCCTTTCTACGCGTTCGAGGTGTTTGTTTCATTGATGCAGGCAGTGATCTTCTCGGTGTTGACGTTGGTGTTCATGTCCATGGCCACCATATCACATGGTCCTGGTCACGATGAGCAAAAAGCGACTGCTCATTAATTTTGAATCCGTTTCAGATTAGTTGATGGAGGGTTTTGCAATGGAAGCTGGTAATGGAATTAACGGTGAGCAGTTCGTAGAGGGGCTACGTTTCATCGCGATGGCATTGGCAATTGGGTTGGGCGCTATCGGACCCGGCATCGGTATCGGTCTTGTCTTCAGTGGTGCATTGCAGGCCATGGGTCGCAATCCTGAGGCCGAAGGCATGCTGCGGACGTACATGTTCTTGGGCTTTGCGCTCGCTGAAGTTCCGTTCATCTTGGCCATGGTGTTCGGTCTGCTCATCGGCTTCAAAATTATCTAGTTCTGGCGTGTACGGGTCTCGTCCCGACCTCCAGCAAGGAGCATTGCTTTGGAAAAACTAGGCATTAATTACAGCCTGTTGGTGGCGCAGCTCTTCAACGTCATCTTCTTGGTGTGGATGTTGTCAAAGTTCTTGTATACCCCCATTTTGAACCTCCTCAAAGAGCGCACCCAGCGCATCGAGGATGGTCTCAAAGAGGCTGACAAGGTGCGCGAGCAGATGACTGCACAGCGCAAAGAAAACGAAATCGAACTTGCCAAGGCTCGTCAAGAAGCCGGCGCAGTGATGGCCCAAGCCACGGAGCGCGCGCGCATCCAGGAGCAAGAGCTTATCAACGCAGCCCGTGCCGAAGCCGAGCGCATCAAGAACGACGCCCGTGCCAACGCAGAGCGAGAAGTCGATCGACTGGCCGGCGAATTCAAGAACCAGGCAGCAGCTTTGGTGACCGAAACGGCCGCGAAAGTGTTGGGCGCTGAGCTCAAGGGCAATCATTCACAATTGATCGACGAGTCGTTGAGCCGTTTGGGCCGCAACAACTAGTCCGGAGCATTGGTATGTGGTCATTTGGCCACCACCGAGCGAGGTATAAACGTGACTACATCTGATGCACAGATGATTGCGCGCGCCATCCAAGAGGCGCTGAACACCTCCGCCCTCAAAGCACTCAAGGCCGCTGCAGACGCAGTCAAAGCCGGTGCCCAGAGTGCAGATGCGGTCACCGCCAAAATGGGGGCAGACGCTCCACGTGAAGTACGCAATGTCGTGGCAACATTGGCCAACAACGGTCAATTGAACACCCTGCCTGCAGCTGCTGCAGCGTTTGAAAAGGCCACCCAACGTGCCAATCATGCGCTCGAAGCACACATCACCAGTGCCGAGGCACTCAGTGATGCCAAGCAGAACGACGTCATTGCAGATTTGCGTGGGAAGTATGGAGAGGGCCTGACGGTTCACTTCGATGTCGACGCGTCGCTCATTGGCGGCTTGATCGTACGCGTGGGTGATCAAGTGCTCGACAACAGCCTGCGGACGCGCCTCAGTGCCGTCAAAAACAGCATGATGACGAGCTAGTTCAGGTCACCACTAAGGAACGGCAGCAGACACTCTGCCAAGCACGAGTGTCGCGACACAACGATTGAGGTGCCAGACTATGGCAGTAGCAGCAAACGATATTTACCAGCGTCTGCTAAAAAGCATTCAAGAGGGTGCCGACATCCGACCACGGATGATGAATGTCGGTACCGTCATCTCCGTCGGCGACGGCGTGGCCCGCATCAGCGGCCTCGAACAGGTCATGGCAGCCGAACTCCTCGAGTTCCCCGTGCAAGCCGGTCGCAGCGAAGCTGTGTATGGC
>JBFYTT010000116.1:0-9085 GCA_041300425.1 Roseiflexaceae bacterium | reverse complement strand
GAGGAGATCAATGGCACCAATGACACGGTATGCCTCGAACAGATAGTGACTAAAGTAAATCGTTGTGCGTGCCAATTGGGCATCAGAACGCAGTGCATGTTCCATCGCAATGCAGTGCGGCGCAGGGGCATACCCGCTCAACAGCGCTAAGCATTGCGCGTGTTCGCTGACCAGATCCTCGCCGGCAGCTTCGCGGTAGACACCACGCTGTGCATCCCAGAGCGTGTCGGCCAGCGCTTGTGCGATTGCCTGTGCATGTGTGCGCCAGCGCTGGGCCATCAGCGCTTCACCGTAGTGATCCTCGAGGTCTGCGGCGAGATTCAGGGTGTAGACGATATGCCAATTGAGTGTCGCACAGGGCTCGCGGTCGGCATGTGGTGGCATCCCACCCGTCCAGCCCGGGACCCAGTCGATGAAGTTCCACCCCGCTGGTGGGGCAATCAACCCCGAACCCTGGCGACCGGCCAAGAAGGCATCAAGCACGCCCCGCATCGCCGGTAACATACTGGTGACTTCGGTCGCGCGGCCACGCCAGTAGGCACTGTCGTGGAGCATCCCAATCCACCCCAGCGAAAACGGTGGAATAATCTGCTGCACGCGACTCGGGTAGCGTGATTGGGTCAAATTGTTGGGTAATCGCGATTGATGGAAAATGCGTATCGACTTGCTCGGCAGACGATCGTCTTGAGTCAGCACATAGGTTGCCAGTGCTTCGAGGCGCGTGTCGCCGATGTACATCAACTGCTCGTAGTACGGGCAGTCCATGTAGGTCTCGTGGGCACACATCTGCAACACACGTTCCATCATCGGAATGACGCTCCGCAAACGTGCATCGTCGCTATCGAACCGACCGGTGAAGGTGAACGGATAGCCGGTTTCGCTAATACTCATGCGCTCAATAGTCAGTGGCTCTGCACCGGTAGTGACACAGACTTCGACGTATCGGCCTGCCTGCCACCACAGCGGTTGGTGGGTAGCGCTGGTGCTCCCGTCGGCAATAAAGGTATCGCCGACCCCGGCGAACGATTTGCCGTACACCTCGTTGCGATTGGTTTTGATGCGAAAGTAGTCTTGCGGATTGGTCGACAGGGATTCTTCCCAGTGGACACGCACCTGCGCATCCTTGCCCCCACTCAATATCAGCCGGTGGTATCCGCAGACATATACCTGGAGGTCATAGAGGACGCGCACCGATTGGTGGGCGCCGATGGTCACTGTAGCGGTGCCGTCGGCCAATGCTTGCCAGTGCGGGTGCTGTGCCTTGAGATCGTTCTTTTTGCGCACGATGGTCAGTGCCGCTTGATCGGCGCTGACCGTGTCGATATAGCGTACGACGCCGAGGCCGCGTGCATCATCGCGCTGAGGGGGGAGCGGCGCGGGTTGCAGGTGTTTGTGGCTGCCCAATTCGTAGTCGGCGAGTGAATCTTCGCCGTGGTAGACACGTTGTGCAGGGGTCCAATCATCGCCAGCACCATATTGCCAGCTCCAAGGGTGTACGCGGGCATCAAAGACGACATTCGCACCAGTCCCCCATGCTTGTTTGGGTGGCGTGAACGTGTAGCTCGACAGTGTTTTGGTACGCCACGGGGCGACGCCGGTGGCGCAGAGGGCGATGTTTTTTGCGTCTGCAGAGACAATCAATCCGTGTGATTTGCCGATTTGGGCGAACGCAGCGGCATCGCCCAAACTCCAGACGAGGGCTGCCAGATGATGCACCCCAGCGCTGAGCGTCACGGTGACGGTGTGGTAATGCCACATGCTGCCGTCACCACGTTCAGGACCGCGGGCGTGGCACACACCGTCGATGTACCATTCGAAGCGCTCGTCGCCGCTCACCAGAAACGAAATGGTGCGTTTTTTGGGGAGGGTGATGGCTAGATGGAAAAGGCTCACTACCGGTGCACGATCGATACTCCCGCGTACCCATTGGGCCTGCCAACGACCATGTTGGTGCCATTGGAGTGTCATAGTCTGTTCCTTTCGTTAGCCGACCGCAGCAACCGCCAAAATCCGGCCGAGATGATGGGGCAGTTCGCTGACACGGACCCCGTCGAGCGCGACGACGCGGCCCGATGTAGTACCAGCAATGATGGTTGCCCCACTCCGTGTCAATCCACCACGCAACACGCAACTGTAGTCACGATGGGGACCGAACGGTACATTGGTGGTTGCGTGGGTGGTCGCATCGACAATCCAAAACGAAATGTCGCCGTTCAATGCACTGCGTTGTTCGTCATACACCAACGGGATTGCCACATAGTCGTTGCTGAATGGACGGTAGATGGTCGAAAAACCGGCCATATGACCGGGTTTTTCGACGTTGTGCCACACGAGCCCATCATGTAATTTGAGCCCGAGATGGAACTGCACCAGCATGTCACCGTGCATGCCTACCGAGACGCCATGCACACAGCGCAGTTCGAGCTGGTCATGCTGCTCGTCTGCACGGAGAAAATCGGGATGATCGATGATCTCCCAATTGTCTTGGCGGTGTACCCACAGCCCGCCCGTACTAACCGCGATAATCCCGTGCCCGGTGGTAGGGTCACTGGTAATTTGTGAGATCGCAGCACCATAGCCGCTGTCGAACAATTGCTCGGTTCGCAGGACCGCGTCGAATTCTTCGTCGCGCGTGAGGACCTCTTCGTCGAGGATATAGAGATGATGTCCTTCGGTCCCCACCCGTATCAACCCATCGGCTATGCCGATGCTCGTTACGCGCGGTACCAGCGTGTCGGTCGCTACAGTCAGCGCGTGGGTGACAGGGTTAAACCAGAGCAGACGTGAATGCCCGTGATCTTCGTTGGAGTTGTAGACGCCGCATAACACCCCACGCCCGGGGATGGTTGCAGCTGCGATAACCGGTTCGCTGCTGAGGTGCACAATGGTTGCATCGGCAATGGTGTCAATCCATGACACCAGGAATGAACCACTATTGGAGCCGACAAAGATGTTATGCATCGCATCTCCTTCTGGGCAGCGACTGCTGGCGAGGACAGGACGCACAGCGGCCGTATTAGCCACGGCTCGCTTGGGCGATCAGTGCCTCACCGATGCGGCCGAGCAACTCACTGACTTTTGGGTCGACCAAAACGCCGTCCTTGAACACTTCGTGGAAGCGCACGGCGAGCTCGGGTCGTGGCAACACATGACAACCGCATCCGCTCAGGACTTGTCGCAATTGGACCTGCGCACGAATGCCACCGGTCCCACCGCCACCGCCGATAACGGCGACATGCTTGCCGCTCAGGGAACCGCGGCCATAGGGTCGTGACGCCCAGTCGAGGGCATTTTTGAGGGTACCTGGGTAGCCGTGATTATACTCGGGCGTGGCAATGACCAGTGCATCGGCGCTTTGTATCGCGGTTCGGAACGCGGTTACCACAGCCGGTGCCGGTGCATCGTGGTCTTCGCTGTAGTGGGGCAAATCCGCAATCTCGAGCATTTGCACCTGATGTGGGGCAGGTATGATTCGGCCCAGTTCGATGAGGAGTGCACGATTCAATGACGCCGTGCGGATGCTTCCCGACAGAGTGACAATGTGCATGGATGCGTAATCTCCAACTCGTCTGCAGTAGATGTGTGTGACTACTATACCAAAGACCGGTATGACTGGTGGCGTGCCGGCAGTTGCACAGAATTTGCACAATTATGAGTGTTTTTAACATTCGAAAACAGCTCGCACCATGGAAAAACCTTCAGGTTTGCCAATTTGCGTATCTATTGTGCAGTGTTTGTTTGGCAGATGTGTGGTCTCGCTGAACTATCCGGTGCTATAATAGCACTCAATCAGATTCATCCGATACCAATGCGCTAAACATACTATGAACAATAATCTCATCGGTGCGGGAACGAAGGGGATACGACACTTCGAACCCTGTTGACGCAATAGATTCCGTACCGTTCGTTGTTCGTTAATTTTTCACGCTCCTTCGCATGCATCGCTAGGATAGACACGATGGCACACGCAATGCCCATGGCAGGTCTGGTGGGACTCGACACCGCACTCGAAGCGGTGCGATTGCTTGCTGTCGATCCACGCTTGGGGGGTATTGCGATTGGTGCGTCGGTGGGATCCGGCAAAAGTTCACTCGCACGGGCGAGTGTCGGCTTGTTTGGGACCAGGTCAACTTTTGTCGAGTTGCCGCTGGGCAGCGACGAAGAAGCGTTGCTCGGTGGTATCGATATCGAAGCAACCTTGCGGACCGGCACACGCACCGCACGGAGCGGGGTGTTGGCACGTGCACATGGCGGAGTATTGTATGCGGATGCGTTGAATCTTTTGCCGGATTCGGTGGTGAATATCCTGCTCGGTGCACTCGATACCGGCACGGTTCAACTCGAACGTGAAGGCATGAGCCAACAGATTACCTGTCGCTTTCGCCTGATAGGTACCTATGACCCAGCCGAAGGGCTCCCGCGCCGGCACCTGCTTGATCGCATCGGCTTGTTAGTCTTGTTGCCAAGCCTCAGTAGTGCGGCCGAGCGGCATGATGTATTGGTGCATCATCATCATCCTGAGTATGATCACTGGGACGAACTCGCGACCCTCGATGCAGCCTTGATTGAACAGGCCCGGGCACTGTTGCCAGAGGTGGTGATTAGTCCTGAGCAGCAGTATGCATTGGTCGACTTGGCCGTACGGGCCGGTGTCGAAGGACACCGCGTCGATGTGTTTGCGTGTGCCGTTGCCTGCGCTGCTGCAGCCCTCGATTTGCGCACCAGTGTCTCGAGCGCCGATCTCGATGTGGCTGCCCGGTTTGTTGTGCTGCCAAGAGCTACCCGTGATGTGCTCCCACCAGAGCCTGCGCCGACTGAGCAGCAACAACCTCCGCCGCCACCACCACCGGCTGCAGACGCATCCCCGCCAGACGACGAACAGACCGAGGCTGAGCAGCAACCGGCCCCCCAGGAACTGACGCCACCGACCGAGGAGGTCATGGCGGCGTTGCTAACGGAGCTGCCGATGAGCCTCAACGATTTGCCTTTTCGTACGATTCGGCGGGGGCGTGCGGGATCGCGCGGTGCGACCAATGGGACCCGCGGTCGTCACATCCGCAGCACAGCAGGCGACCCACGGCGAGCGCGTATCGATGTGCCGTCAACGTTGCGGGCTGCAGCCCCGTGGCAACCGCTACGTCACAAAAATGCACGCTCTGCACGACGGATCCTCTTGCGCGTGGACGATGTGCGCGTCAAAGAGTTCCGTTCCAAAGCCGGCGTCTTGTTCTGCTTTGTGGTCGATGCGAGCGGGAGCATGGCACTCAACCGGATGCGACAGGCAAAAGGCGCGGTACAAACACTGTTGCAGCAAGCATACGTGCATCGCGATCGGGTGGCATTGCTTGCGTTCCGCGGGGTGCAGTGCGATGTGCTTTTGCCGGCGTCGCAGAGCGTCGAACTCGCGCGTCGTGCACTCGATATCTTGCCGACGGGCGGCACAACTCCCTTGGCTGCGGCACTGTTGGCGACTATCGAGGTAGCCAAGCAGGCACGGGGGAAAGGGATTCATCAATGTGTGGCGTTGTTTTTGACCGACGGGCGTGGGAATGTCGGGTTGCAAGACGGTGTCGCTATCGACGCCGAAATCACCACACTCGCTGCTGCGGTCGCAGCGGCAGGCATCAAATCAGTGGTAATCGATACCCAGCGGAACTACCTGAGCCGCGGTGAAGGCCGTGTCTTGGCAGAAAAACTCGCCGGCGAATACATCTATTTGCCCAATGCGAGTGGTGCCGATATCGCGCAGACGGCGGTCGCACTTGCATAACAAAACCCACACAACCGAAGCTGTGTGGGTTGGTTGGATTGGACCACCTGGCTTAGTGGTGGCGCTGCTCGGTACCGCCCTCGATCCAGGTCATCAGGACCGAGTACGCAAGTGGCAAAAAGAATGCCAGCACGACCAACAACAAGACGATTGTTTGTGCCATTGGACACCTCCTTCTCTATACATGTATGTATTATACGCACTTACCCATAGATTTCAATCCATCACTGCCGATGGAACAGTTGGAAGGATTACCACATGAAGACCATAACGATGATCAACGGCATGGAGCGATTCAATGCGCACGTCTGGACCGAAGTCCAGAAGCTGTTGACCGCAGGTGGTGTCGCGGTGCGTATCCTGCGCTTCCATGATGGACATGTGGCAGATCGCGATGAGACACTCAAAAAAGCCATTGCCCAGGCAGACGTGGTCTTTATTTCGCTCATCAATGATCGCGATCAAGCGGACTGGTTGGGCGACCAAGTTAAACGTGCCGGCACCCAGACGATTTTTTGTTATGAGAGTATGCCCGAGATCATGGGGCTGACCAAAGTGGGCGATTATCAGATCGACCCGAACAAAAAATCTGGTTTGCCCAAGCCCATGCAAGCAATCCTTCGGTTGATTACCAAAGGTCGCGACGAAGATACGCTGTATGCGTATACCAAACTCACCAAGGCTGCCGCCAAGTTGCTCCCGCTGATGCCTGCCAAACTCAAGGATTTCCGTACCTGGTTGAGTGTCAATATCTATTGGAATCAACCAGACGCGACGAATCTGGCCCAGATGATTCGATTGATTTTGCGCGATTGTCTCGGGGTATCGATGACGGTGACTGCACCACGGATGATCCCGCAGATGGGGTGCTTCCATCCCGATAGTGTGGAGTTGTTCGAGTCAAATACCGACTATATGCGCTGGGCGCTCAAAACCAAGCACTACCGTCGCGGACAGCCGTTGGTTGCGCTGATGGTCTTTCGCAAACACTTGCTCCAAGAACAAACCTACCCCCACGACCTGATTCGTGCGCTCGAGGGCAAGGGGTTGGCGGTGTTGCCCATTTTTGTGAGCGGCATCGAGGCCCATGTGGCTCTGCGTGAGTGGGTCGCCAAAGAAAAAGTCGACTTCATTGTCAGCACAATGGGATTTGCTATTGTGGGGGGCCCTGCGGGTTCGACCCGGCCGGGTGCGCATGCAGAGACCTCTGCCGAAATCATGAGTGCCATCAACGTCCCATACATGGTTGCGCAACCGTTGCTGATGCAAAATCTCGAACAATGGACCGATAGTGGTGTAGCGCCGATGCAATCGGTCATCATGTACGATCTGCCCGAAATGGATGGGAGCATTTCGCCGATTGTCATCGGAGCAATCGAAAACGACAAAATTGTGACGGTCCCCGATCGCGTTGAACGCGTTGCAACTATCGCTGCCAAATGGGCGAATCTGCGCCGCAAAGCCCCCAGTGAACGCAAAATCGCACTCGTGGTGTACAACTATCCGCCGGGGCTTGGTCGGCTCGGCACCGCCGCATTGCTCAATGTGCCGGCAACATTGCATGCATTGATGACGCGACTCAAACAAGATGGATATATCGTCGGCGAGTTCCCCGCCTCGCCCGATGCATTGGCCAAACGTATGGCGACCATGGAGGGTGGCCAAGGCGAACATGTTGCGGTGCCGGTGACCGATTTGCGCGCTGTCATCAAAGATTCGATTTTGCGTCGGATCGACAATAAATGGGGGAGCATGCCGGGCGATATTGCACCCGCTGGTCGTGATGCTATCCGCCTCGACGGCATGCACTTCGACAATCTGTTTGTGGGCGTGCAACCGCCGCTTGCGGTCCCCGGCGATCCGATGCGGATGCTGTTTGACCATGACTACGCGCCACATCACCAGTACGTCGCGTTCTATCGCTATTTGATTGACATTTGGAAGGCAGATGCCATCGTTCATGTCGGCATGCATGGTACTGCCGAGTGGTTGCCTGGGTTGCAACTCGGCCTGACCGGCGAGTGCTGGCCAGACATCGTGATGGGTGATGTGCCGCAGCTCTATCTCTACCCGCTCAATAACCCCGCCGAATCGGCGATTGCCAAACGCCGTGGCGGCGCAGCCGTGATTAGCCACCTTATCCCTCCGTATGCCCGTGCCGGTCTGTACAAGCAGCTGGCCCAATTGCGACACCAACTCAGCGGCACGACGCCTGCCATTGACCTCGCTCCGCTGGTGCCCGAGGTGCCGATGCGTACCGGTGAGCCTGACGGTGCCTATCGGATGCGTCTGACCCGCTACCTTGATGACCTCGAACAGCGCTTAATCTTGGACGGTCTGCATGTGATGGGTCAGCGCGTGTCACGTGATCGTTCGATCGCCCTGGTCGAAGCTGCCCTCGATGTCCCACGGATGGGCCAGAACGGCCTGTTGCAAACGATACTCGAACACGGGGTCGATGTCGGATCGGCACCAACGGTGCGCACAGAGTTTGTGTCGAAAGTGGTGTACGGTCGCGAGGCGTCGGATGTGTTTTGGCGCAACTACTTTAACCAATCGACTCCTGCCCATGTCACCGAAATGGTCAATCACGGCCGCGAGATGTTGATCCGCCTCGAAGAAAGTGGGGACGAAATCGACGTTGTCATGCACGCGCTCGATGGCGGGTACATCTTGCCGGGGCATGGTGCTGACCCGATTCGTGGTGGGGCTGCAGCCTTGCCCAGTGGTCGCAACATCCATGGCATCGACCCGTGGCGCTTGCCGAGTGATGCAGCACTGCTCCGTGGGCAACAGATGGCCGACCAATTGATTCGATCGCACATCGCCGATAACGGCGCGATGCCCGCTACCGTGTCGATGACGCTTTGGGCCTTGGATACGATCAAAAGCGAAGGCGAAAGCATTGGCGTGGTGCTCGGGTTGATTGGTGCAGTCCCTGCCCGCGATGGCCAAGGCAAGATATTCCGCTATGATTTGTTGCCGCTGAACAAACTCGGTCGGCCGCGGGTCGATGTGGTGCTGGATATCAGTAGCATCTTCCGCGATAACTTCCCGATGATTCTCGATTTGATGGATGACCTGATTGTGCGCGCCGCCCGTGCCGACGAGCCTATCGACATGAACCCAATCAAAGCACACGTGGCTGCCATGCAGCAAGAAGGGCAAAGCTTCGAAGCTGCCACTGCACGATTGTTCACCCAGGCCCAAGGCGAATACGGCACCGGTGTCGACATGGTCGTCGACGAAAGTCAGTGGGAAAGCAAATCTGATCTCGCTTCGATTTATATCAAACGCAGTGGCTTTGCGTATGGC
>JBFYTT010000115.1:0-6312 GCA_041300425.1 Roseiflexaceae bacterium | reverse complement strand
CGTCGAGCCAGACCTACGGACATGGTTCCAGACACTCACCGCTCCTCTCGACAGCCCGACAAACGTCGCGGCAACGAGCACCAGCGGTCATGCAACAACCGATGCCACCACTGCCATATCTGCGGCGCGCCTCATCAGGTATATCCGCGAAGTGGGCCATCTTGCGTCGACTATTGACCCGCTCGGCAAACCACCGATGGGTAACCCTGCCCTCGAACTCGAATATCACGGTATAACGCTGCGTGATTTGCAGTCGTTGCCGAGTTCCATTCTGCGCAGCCCCATGCAGGATGAGCATTCCAATGCATTCGAGGGTGTCAAAGCATTACGGCGCATCTATGCGGGGACAACCGGGTACGAGATAGACCATGTGCACTTTTATAATGAGCGCCAATGGCTCCAAGATTCGATTGAATCCAAACGCTACTATTACGGATTTTCTGACCGACGCAAGCGTGAAATCCTCGAGCGTCTGACTGAAGTCGAGACATTTGAGCGCTACCTGCATACGACGTTTGTCGGTCAGAAGCGGTTCTCACTCGAAGGGTGCGACGTTCTCATCCCGATGTTGGATTCGATGATACGCAATGCAGCAGTCGAAGGTACCAAAGAGATCGTCATCGGCATGGCACATCGTGGCCGTCTCAATGTACTGGCACATACGCTCGGTAAGCCATACCACCATATTCTCAGTGAATTCTTGCATGCGCATCGTGATGCACACCAACCGGTGGTGCGCGAAGCGCACGGCTGGACGGGCGACGTGAAATATCATCTTGGCGCGCGTCGAACGTATATTAATTCGGGTATTTCTTCGATGCCCATTACGCTCGCCCCAAATCCGAGTCACCTCGAATTTGTCAACGCAGTGGTTGCTGGCCGGGCCCGCGCGGTCCAAGACAACCGCAAAACCCCCGGTGCGCCGACCCGTGATCGAGCAGCTTCGCTCGCCATAATCATTCACGGCGATGCAGCCTTCCCGGGCCAGGGTATCGTCCCCGAGACACTAAACATGTCTGGGTTGGAAGGGTACAGCATCGGCGGAACCATCCATATCATTCTCAATAACCAGATTGGGTTTTCGACGAATCCGTCTGACAGTCGCACGACGGTCTATGCCTCTGACCTTGCAAAAGGCTTCGAAATACCGATTGCGCATGTCAACGCCGATGATGTCGAAGCCTGTATTGTGGCAGGCCGACTCGGGCTCGGGTATCGTAACGAATTCCGCAAAGACTTCTTGATTGACCTCGTGGGGTATCGCCGCTGGGGCCACAACGAAGGCGATGAGCCGACATTCACCCAACCATTGCTGTATGCGCAGATTTCGCAACACAAAACAGTTCGCCAACTGCTTGCAGACAAAATGATTGCCGAAGGCATCATCACTGCGGCCGAAGTGCAGCAGTTAATCGATGACACTACCAGTAAACTCCGTGCTGCAAAACAGCTCGCCGAAACCAATCCAGTCACGCCTGAAACACCCGCTACCCCGCCGGCAGGTTTGGCCCGTCGCACCCAAACAGCGGTTCCAGAACACGTATTGCGTGCATTGAATGCAGGATTGCTCACTGTTCCTGATGCATTCACGGTCAATCCAAAACTCGCGCGCATCTTCGACAAACGACGGACCGCATTCGAGGTCCCCGGAGCCATCGATTGGGCGCACGCCGAAGCCCTTGCGTTTGCGTCACTCTTGAGTGAAGGCGTTCCGATTCGTATGACTGGCCAAGACAGTCAACGCGGTACATTCAGCAACCGTCACTTGGTCCTCCATGATCTTGAGACTGGGTTGTCGCATGTACCGATGCATCATCTTACCCAATCCACTGCGTCGTTTGCGGTGTACAACAGTCCCCTTTCAGAAAATGCCGTATTGGGGTTCGAATACGGATACGGATCACACGCACCGGATACGCTTGTGCTGTGGGAAGCGCAATTCGGGGACTTTGCCAATGGCGCGCAGGTTATCATTGATCAGTTTATTGTCTCTGGCCGCAAAAAGTGGGGGCTTCTGCCTTCGATGGTGCTGTTACTCCCACACGGGTACGAGGGCCAAGGCCCCGAACACTCGAGTGCGCGCCTCGAGCGCTTTCTGCAGATGGCTGCCGACGACAATATCCGCGTAGCCAACTGTACGACTGCTGCTCAGTACTTTCATCTGTTGCGACGCCAGGCGATGTTGCGTACCGAAGACCCACGGCCACTCATTGTGATGACACCCAAAAGTTTACTGCGTCATGCGAAGGCTGGTTCATCACTTGCAGACCTTACCAACGGCAAATTCCAACGCATCATCGACGATCCCGACGTGTCCGCCCACCGGTCGTCTGTCACCCGGATGATCCTGTGCAGTGGTAAAGTCTATGTCGATGTCGTGACAGCATTGGCACCGCAGGACCGCGCACATTGCGCAGTCGTGAGAATCGAAGAGCTGTACAGCTTCCCCACCGAAGAACTCCAAGACGTCATCCGTGGGTACACCAATCTCCGCGATGTTGTGTGGTTGCAAGAGGAGCCACAAAACATGGGTGCATGGACGTATGTCGCACCGCACATCAAGGTGCTCTTACCCGACGGACTCCCGATCAGTTATGTCGGTCGTGCACCATCCGCAAGTCCTGCCGAAGGATCACAATCCGACCACGTCGAAGAACAGAATCGCATCATCCAACGGGCAGTGAACGACGTCGACCTCGTCCCCTCCGTTGTCGTTGCCTCATAGTGCAGGAGTGAGAGATGAGTATCGAAGTCAAAGTCCCGGTATTAGGTGAATCGATTGTCGAGGGCACCTTAGCCAAGTGGCTCGTCTCTGTCGGTCAAGCCGTGGCAGCGGGCGCTATCATTGCGGAGCTCGAAACAGATAAAGTCAACATCGAAGTCAGCGCAGAAAATGCCGGTGTTGTCACCCAACTGCGCAAGAACGAAGGCGACACCGTTGCAGTCGGCGAGGTCATCGCAATCCTCGATCCATCTGCTACAGCCACAGCCACCGCACCGGTTCCAACACGCACATCAGCCGCTGCAGCACCGGCGGTTGCCACGTCCAAAGGAGAATCCGCAAGCACTGCGACACCGGTGGCACGGAATGTAGCAGCCGACGCAGGAGTCGATTTGCGTACCGTGGCGGGCAGTGGACCGAGCGGCAAAATCACCAAACAAGACGTTATCAATGCTGCCGTACCAGCCAAAGCAGCAGTTGCCACATCTCCGAGTGCCACGGTCACTCCAGCAGCAGCACGCAGCGAAACCCGGGTCAAAATGTCCCGTCGACGACAAACAATTGCGCAGCGATTGGTACAGGCACAACAGACCGCCGCAATGCTGACGACATTCAACGAGGTCGACTTGACGCGTGTAATGGATATCCGCAAACGCAAGAAAGACACGTTCAAAGAACAACACGCAATCGGCCTCGGGTTTATGTCGTTTTTCACCAAAGCAACGGTCAGCGCCCTCAAAGCTTTCCCATCGGTGAATGCAGAAATCCAGGGAGACGAAGTCGTCTACAAAAACTACTACGACATCGGCATAGCGGTTTCGACCGATGATGGCTTAGTTGTTCCAGTGCTCAGAGACGCCGATGGTTTGTCGTTCGCTGGTATTGAAAAAGGAATTGATGCACTCGCCCGCAAGGCACGTGACAACAAGCTCGGTTTGAACGACCTGGTCGGGGGTACCTTCACCATCACCAACGGTGGGGTGTTCGGTTCGTTGATGTCTACACCAATCCTCAACGCCCCACAAGTGGGCATTCTGGGGATGCACAAGATACAAGAACGACCCGTTGTTGTGAATGGCCAAATCGTCATTCGTCCGATGATGTATCTCGCGCTTTCGTATGATCACCGGATCATCGACGGCTCGACTGCTGTACGGTTTCTGGTGCATATCAAAGACATGCTCGAAGACCCGGATGCACTGTTGCTACAATTCTAAGGCGCACAAAAACACCCCCGCGTTCTAAGGAACGCGGGGGTGTTTTGTCTGTACTAGCGGTTATTGAGTGCGTCGACACCCGGCAACACGCGACCCTCAAGCAACTCGAGTGATGCACCACCACCCGTCGAAATGTGACTGACCCGATCGGCCAACCCCATCTGTTCGATGGCTGCAACAGAATCGCCACCGCCGACAATCGATTTGGCGCTACTATCTGCCAGCGCTTGCGCAACTGCACGTGTTCCCTCTGCAAAGGCCGGCATTTCGAACACACCCATCGGGCCGTTCCAAATAACGGTTTTGGCTGACGCTATCTGAGCCGCGTAGACCGCGCGCGTCGCAGGTCCAATATCAAGGATACGCCAGCCGGGTTTGACGTCGGTAACCGGCACAACCATGGTATTGGCGGTGGGTGAAAAGGCGTCTGCGACAACCGCATCCGTGGGCAACAAAAGTTTTGTACCACATGTAGCGGCGAGGTCGATCATTCGCTTGGCCAATTCGAGACTCGTTGATTCGACGAGCGAATCACCCATTGCAAAGCCTTGCGCGAGCAAAAATGTATTGGCCATTCCACCACCGATCAGCAACGCATCGACTTTGGAGAGGAGGTTTTCGATGACTCCAATTTTGTCGCTGATTTTTGCCCCACCGATGATAGTGATAAAGGGCCGCTCAGGGTTCGCGAGGGTACCGGCGAGTGCCTCTAGTTCACGCTCCATCAAAAAGCCTGCGACAGCGGGGATGTAGGCCGCAATCCCTGTGGTCGATGCATGGGCGCGATGTGCCGCTCCGAATGCGTCGTTGACATAGACATCACCGAGCGCGGCATATTCTTTTGCGAGCGATGGGTCATTTGCTTCTTCACGTGGGTCAAACCGAGTGTTTTCGAGCATCAAAATCTGCCCAGTGCCAAGACCCTTGGCTGCGTTGAGAGCGTTCGGACCCGCGACATCGGGTAGTGCAGTCACTGTTTTGTTGAGCAGTTCAACCAAATGGGCAGCAACAGGTTTGAGTCGGAGCGCTTCGACGACGGTGTTTTTGGGTCGCCCAAGATGCGACATCAAGACAACGGATGCACCATGGTCGACGAGGTACTGAATGGTTGGCACCGCAGACCGGATGCGGGTGTCATCCCCGATTACCCCATGTTCAATCGGTACATTGAAATCGACTCGAACGACTGCACGTTTGCCCTGCCACTGGATATCACGGATAGATTTTTTGTTCATCACACTCTCCAACACGATGGTTCGTCGCAAGTATACCCGATATCTGCATGGTATGATGACTATACACTTTTTCACACGAGAGAGACGCATGACACACCAATTTCGCCTCTACCACGATACATACGTCACGGATATCCAAGCACACGTACGTCTCTATGCACACCCTTCGGGCGCGACGTTGGTGTCGGTCAGCAACGACGACGAAAACAAAAGCTTCGGGGTCGCATTGCGCACCATGCCAAATAATTCAAATGGCGTCGCCCATATTCTCGAGCACGCAGTGTTGTGTGGATCCAAACGGTACCCGGTCAAAAGCCCTTTCAACGAACTCCTCAAAGGTTCCGTCAATACCTTCCTAAACGCAATGACCTATCCCGACAAAACAGTCTACCCGGTTGCGAGCACCAATTTGAAGGATTTGTATAACCTGGTCTCGGTATACATGGATGCGGTCTTTCATCCATTGATCAGCGAAGATACGCTCCGCCAAGAAGGCTGGCGGTATGAATTCGACGAAAATGGTTCGCTGACGTACAAAGGTATCGTGTACAACGAAATGAAGGGTGCATCGGCGACCGCAGATCGGATTGCTGGGCGTGCCTTAATGAAAGAATTAATGCCCGACACGATCTACGCACATGACTCCGGCGGATACCCGCGCGATATCCCTTCGCTGAGCTACATTGAGTTCATAACATTTCACCAAACATACTATCACCCGAGTAACGCACTGATCTTTTGGTATGGAGATGATGCCGAAGAACCACGTCTCGACGCACTCGAACCGTTCTTAGCGACGTTCACGGCCCAAGCGCCGCCGCCGCCACTCGCGCCACAAACTGCATGGACACAACCACGCACGGCGCAATACACATACCCTGCCTCACCCGAAGAACAGCGCCACGTTGTCACGTTGGCATGGTTGGCACAACAACACCTCAGCCCCGTCGACGAACTCGAAATCATGATTATCGACGATGCACTGTTGGGTGACGCTGCGTCACCACTGCGCAAAATCCTCCTCGATAGTGGCCTGGGCGAAAATATCTCGGGCGGTGGGTTCGGGAGCGGATTGCAACCGTATTTTGCCCTCGGGCTGAAGGGCGTGTTGCCGCACCACGTCGCTGAAGTCGCACCG
>JBFYTT010000105.1:0-8601 GCA_041300425.1 Roseiflexaceae bacterium | reverse complement strand
GTCTATGAGTGCGGTGACAACACTGGGCAAGCTTCCCTTTGTGGTCACCCTGGCGGGTGCAGGGACTCTGGCAATCGAGATGATTGCACCGCGCCTGCTTGCACCTGCGTTTGGCACCTCGCAGCCGATCTGGGCCGCAGTAATCGGCATGACGTTGTTGTATCTGGCAATCGGGTATCACCTGGGAGGCCGCTGGGCTGACGGGCCCCGTGGCACCGATCCCGACATGGTCGGTCGCATTATTGTCTGGGCGGGTGTTACCACGGCACTGATTGCGCCGATTGCGCCACCGTTGATATCGGGTGCGCGATTGGCATTACAAGCCTTGGAGGTCGGCAGTTTCGTCGGTGCCTTGATTATTGCGTTGATATTGTTTGCTGCTCCGATTATCCTGCTGGCTGCGATTTCACCGTTTGTCAGCAGATTAGCGGTATCGGTGAGCGAGCCCGAACGCATCGGGCGCGTGCTGGGACGATTGTCGATGTATGCCACCATGGGGTCGCTGGCAGGCACCTTCTTTGCCGCGCTGTGGCTTATACCGACCATGGGAACGAGCATGTCGCTGCTTACCATCGCCGGATTGTTGATTGTTTTGGGCGTCTGGGCAGGAACACAGCCGCGCCGCGCCCTGTGGTTGCTTTTGGTAGCGGTGCTGATGGGCTGGAGGCTCATCAATGGGCCGGCGGCGCTGGCGGCAGGGTGTCAACAGTGCACCGTACAGCAGACCATCGAAAGTGGCAACAACACCATCCAAGTGGCGACCCGGCCGCACCCCGTTCATGGCATGCAAACACTCTTGTTGCTCAACGAAGGGATGGCGGTACACTCGGTCGCCAATGCCGACGGGATGCTGAGTGGGAACGCGGTCGACATGCTGACGGATGGGGGTCCGTGGGATTACTTTGCGATTGCTCCCTATGTGTTGCCACGACAGCAGGTTCAGTCGGTCCGCCGGATGGCAATGATTGGCTCTGCTGCCGGCACTGGGACAGCGCAGTTTTTGGCAATCCACGGCCCCGAAGCCGAAGTCGATGCAGTCGAAATAGACCCGGCTATTGTGGCCGTCGCACGTCAGTCATTCGGGATGAACGATAGTCAAACCCCCAACGGGAACCCGAATTATCGGGTGCACGTCGCTGATGGGCGTACCTGGTTGGCTGCCCAATCCGGTACGTACGACATCATCGGCGTAGATGCCTATCATCAGCCGTATATCCCCTTTCACTTGACCACGGTCGAGTTCTTTCAGATGGCCAAACAGCGATTGACACCCAACGGCGCATTGGTACTCAATGCGGGGCTGGGGGCAAATGGGGATATTCGCTTGGCACAAGCGCTGGCGACCACGATGCGGCGTGTCTTTACGAGTGTGTTTGTGCTCGAAACATCGAGCTACGGCAACTGGATGCTGATAGGGACCATTGCCCCCATCGGCGACGGTGCTGCGAATTTCGCCGAAAACTACCAGTCCATGCAAGACCCCGCGATGCGAATCGTCATGGAAAAGACCAGAGGGTTCCCGTTCCTCCAAAGCGACGACGGGGCGATGGTGCTCTATGATGACCATGCACCCGTCGAACAACTGGTGGACGAGATGATTATTGGGACAATCACTCAGTAACCAAAAACTGCGTGGCGGTTGACCATGACCGAGGTGCGTTTTGCTGTTCCGCGCATTTAGTGATGTGTTGTTGCCCATCGTCGTGGTGGTGCTCGTCGGGTACGTGCTCAAGCGGTATTTGCCTATTGACACCCGCTCGCTCAATCGGATGAGCATGTATGCGCTCAGCCCTGCACTTATTTTCATCACCATCATCAAAATCCAAATTCCAGGCACAGAGGTATTGCGCATCTCACTGACCTCGGTGGCTGTCTGCCTCGGGTCGGGGTTGATTGCGTATGCCATTGCACGCTTGCGCAAAACCGATGCCCCGTCGACGGCTGCACTCCTCTTGACAACGATGTTTATGAACTCGGGCAATTATGGCTTGCCCACCGCCCAATTTGCGTTTGGGCAGGCCGGGCTTGACCGTGCGTTGTTGTTTTTTATTGCGCAGGCCATTATGGCACAAACACTGACCATAGCAATAGCCCAAGCTGGGCAGACGAATTGGCAGACGGGATTCAAACAAATCCTCAAAATGCCCCCCATCTATGCTGTCGCTTCGGCGTTGCTCTTGCGCTGGATGGGCGTTACCCTCGACGCGCCTAACGTGCTCGGCTCGGTGTTGCATGGTATCGATTTGATTTCGCAGGCGACGTTGCCGTTGTTGTTGATGCTATTGGGGATGCAACTTGCGCAAGAGACGGTCATCGAAGATGTGCCACTGACGAGTATCGCCGTAGGAATCCGCCTGATCGTTTCGCCTGCCATTGCCTATGCGGCGGCGGTGATGCTCGAACTCGACCCACTAGCCACCAAAGTCGTCGTGCTCCAGGCGAGTATGCCCACGGCGGTGAATATGGTGTTGTATTCGCTCGAGTTCAATGCGCGGCCCAAGTTCGTTGCTGGCACAGTCGTCGTTACGACACTCCTCAGCGTCGTGACACTGACGATATTGCTGACCGTGATGGGCGTGTGAGTGGTTGTGGGATAGAGCAACCATGTGAGGATACGTTGCGCGAACTACCGTTCTACGTGTGTGTCGGTATGCGCTTTGTCGATGAACTATAGTTCAGAATCACGGGAGCGAACGAGATCTGCTGTAGTTTTGACGCGGCACGACGGTTGACTCAAGACCAATATGGCTCAGTCGTCAACGCAAACAGATCTCACGCATCAGTAGACAAAAACACACAAAGCATTGCTGCCTTGTGTGGTACTGACCAGTAGATTCGTCGAATTTTTCGATGCAAGGGATTGGTTTATGTTACCCCTCGCGTGTCGAGTGTGGCCTATTGTTCCCCGCTTATTTCTTTGAGGCGGAACTGGGCTTGTTCGAGCAGGGCGCGGCTTTCTTCGACCAATGCGGCACCGCGCTGATAGAGTGCGAGTGATGCTTCGAGCGAGAGGTCGTTTTGTTCGAGTTGGGCAGCGATAGCTTCGATATCGCGGAGCATCGCTTCGAGGGATGGTTTTTCGGTCATGATTGGTGCTCCGTCGTCTGTGCGGGGAGGACCCCGTCTGCGAATTGGATGCCGATAGATGTGCCGGTTGGTGTGCCCAGGGCCGAGCGGATGAGTGCGCCGTCTGCAGTGCGTACGATTGCATAGCCACGTTCGAGGACTGCCGTGGGATCAAGGGCGTCGATACGGGCAGCGTGATGCTCGAGTTGCGCGCGGCGTTGTTGCATGATGGTGGTCATCGCACGCCGCATGCGTCGCTGTGCATAGCCCAATTGTTGTTGCATGGACGCGATGCGCATTGCGGGGGCAGCGCGCAAGAGGCGGGCGCTGGCGTCGTCGAGGCGCATGTCTAACTCTGCAGCGGTATTCGCGACGTGCAGTGCCATCGTGTAGCGCAAGTTAGCGAGATGTTGGAGCAAATCAGTGCGGTTTGGGGTGGCCGCCGTTGCGGCGTAGGTCGGAGTCGCTGCGCGCACATCGGCGACGACATCAATGAGGGTTGTATCGACTTCGTGGCCGACGCCGCTGATCACTGGCACGGGCGCGCGCAGGACTGCTTTGGCGACGACCTCACTGTTGAATGCAATCAGGTCCTCTGCGGCGCCACCACCACGCACGACCAAGATGACATCGAGATTTTCGCCGTACAACAGATCCAGGGCGGCCTCGATTTCGCTCGGGGCAGTCGGACCTTGGACGGTGCAATGCGCGAGGATGAGTTCGACGCATGGGTACCTGTTTTGGATGGTCGATAAGACGTCTTGCAAGGCAGCCCCGGTGCGTGACGTGGCAATCCCGATGCGCCGTGGGAATGCCGGCAACGGCCGTTTGCGGGCGAGCGTTGCGTAGAGAGTCATGAGTCGTTCGAGCTCAATGGCCCGGGCATCGGTACCTGCCTCGCGGATGTCGTCGATGATGAACGATACTTCCGATCGTGCGCCATAGAAATCGACGCGACCGTGCAAATGCACAATCGCGCCTTCGGCGGGTCGTTTGAGGCGAGCATTGACCGTGCGCCAGCACGAGCCGCGCATGGTCACATCGCCTTCTTTGAGTGACAGGTACCAATGACCACTGCTCGCAACGGTGATGCTCACCAAGGTTGCTTCGACCCAGATGTCGCGGAGCAACTGGTCGTTGAGCAGTGACTTGACGATGTGGGCAACGTGCGAAAGCGGCGTTGGGCGTATCACTAGGCGGTCGGTTCGATAATCATCAACGGTTGACCAAATTCGACCGGTTGTCCGTTTTTGACGAGTATTTTGAGGATGCGTCCCGACACGTCACTTTCGATTTCGTTCATCATTTTCATTGCTTCGACGATACACAAGCGGTCACCTGACTTGACGTTGTCGCCTTCGTTGACAAACGGTGGGTCTTTGGGGGTGGGCGTTGCATAATAGGTGCCGACCATCGGTGAAGTGATGGTATGGCCGCTGATGATGGGCTCGCTGATGGCTGGTATGCCCGGAGCTCCTGCCACGACCGGATCGGATGCTGCATGCATCTGCATCATGTGCGGCATCGGGGATTGCATCATGACGGGGGCAACGGGGGCGTGGCCACGTTTGATGCGCAACCGCGATTCACCACGTTCGATGGTGAGTTCGTGGATTTCGTTCTCTTTCACGAGCTGCAGTAATTCACGGACTTCGTCGATGGCGAATGCGTCTGAGTTGTGCGATTCGTTGCCCATATGCTCCGTTGCTCCACAATGATTGATTTGCGTCACTTAACCAACATTATACCACCGAGTGTCATGCGTTGGCAGTGGTATCGAGGACCCAGTCGAGGGCATGCAAATACCCACGCCACCCCAACCCAGCGATTTGGCCCGTCGCTATCGGCGCAATGACCGAGTGGTGACGGAACGGCTCGCGCTTGTAGACGTTCGAAATGTGGACCTCAATGATCGGCACACTGACCGCACTCAACGCATCACGGATGGCGTAGCTGTAGTGGGTGAATGCACCAGGGTTGATGATGATCCCAGCGGTAGTACGTTGGTGCTGTTGGATGGCGTCTATGATGACCCCTTCGTGATTGGACTGCACAAAATCGATGTCGACACCGCGCGCTGCTGCGCGGTCACTGAGGGCACGCTCGATGTCGGCCAAGGTTGTAGCGCCATAAATATGTGGCTCACGCGTGCCAAGCATATTGAGGTTGGGACCATTCAAAACAAGAATGCGCATGCACGTTCCCTTTCGTATAGGGCAAAGCGTACCATATTTCGACATCCTCCAAATGGATTGGTGCACGGTACTCAAACACATTTCTAACGCGCAAGTCCTTGCGACAGCGCTGCAAATCTATACAATAAATACAACAACACCAGTGCATACCACGATGGGCATGCCGAGGGATATGTACTAGGCGTGACAGAAAGTAGGATTTTATGAGCAAGATTGTTGGTATCGATTTAGGCACGACGAACTCGTGTGTGGCAGTGATGGAAGGCGGCGATGCCGTCGTTATCCCGAGCTCCGAAGGCAACCGGACCACACCATCGATTGTGGCATTCAGCAAAAGCGGCGAACGATTGGTCGGCCAAACCGCCAAGCGTCAAGCCACAATCAACGCTGAGAATACGTTGTACTCTGTCAAGCGCTTCATTGGGCGCACGTACGACGAAATCGCCAAAGAGCGCGAGATGGTCCCGTACAAGGTCAACAAAGGCAATCGCAACGATGTGCGTATCGTCTCGAGCAACACCAATAAAGAATACGCACCCCAAGAAATCTCTGCAATGGTCCTTCAGAAGCTCAAAGCAGACGCCGAGGCGTATTTGGGTGAGCCAGTAACCAAAGCTGTCATCACCGTGCCGGCATACTTCAACGACAGCCAGCGTCAGGCGACCAAAGACGCAGGCAAAATCGCTGGACTCGAAGTCCTGCGTATCATCAACGAACCTACCGCTGCCGCATTGGCATACGGGCTCGACAAAAAGAAAGACGAAACCATTCTGGTCTTTGACCTTGGTGGTGGTACGTTCGACGTGTCGGTGCTCGAAGTCGGCGATGGTGTCGTCGAAGTCAAAGCCACCAACGGTGACACCCACCTCGGCGGTGACGACTACGACCAGAAGGTCGTCGAGTGGATGATCGAAGAATTCCGCAAGGACCAGGGCATCGATCTCGGCAAGGATCGTCAGGCGTTGCAGCGTCTGAAGGAAGCCGCCGAAAAAGCCAAAATCGAACTCTCGAGCATGTCTGAGACCGAGTTGAACTTGCCGTTCATCACGGCTGATGCCAGCGGCCCCAAGCATCTGCAGATGCGTGTGAGCCGTGCCAAGTTCGAGCAGTTGACGGCTAGTCTGACCGAGCGCCTCCGTGGTCCGGTCACCCAGGCCCTCAAAGATGCTGGGTTGCAGGCCAGCGCGCTCGACGAAGTCGTGCTGGTCGGTGGTTCGACCCGTATGCCCGTGGTGCAAGAGTTGGTGCGCAAACTGACCAACAAAGAGCCCAACAAGAGCGTTAACCCCGACGAAGTCGTGGCCATTGGCGCTGCAATCCAAGCGGGTGTGCTGGGTGGCGATATCAAAGATGTGGTGTTGCTCGACGTGACGCCATTATCATTGGGACTCGAGACGCTGGGTGGTGTGATGACGCGACTCATCGAGCGCAATACCACTATTCCGACCCGCAAAAGCGAGATCTTCTCGACCGCCGCAGACAATCAGACTGCAGTAGACATCCATATCATGCAGGGTGAGCGCGAGTTGGCCACCCACAACATGACATTGGGTCAGTTCCGCCTCGAGGGGATTGCCTCTGGCCCCCGTGGCACACCCAAAATCGAAGTAACGTTTGACATCGATGCCAACGGTATCTTGAACGTGTCGGCCAAAGACCAGAACACGGGCAAGGAGCAGCGCATTACGATTACGGCGAGCACGAACCTCAACAAGGATGAAGTCGAGCGGATGGTCCGTGATGCACAGTCACATGCCGAAGAAGATAAGTCCAAGCGCGAGATGATTGAGCTGAAGAATCGTTCTGACAGTCTTGCGTATGACAGTGAGAAAACTCTGAATGAGATTGCATCGAAAATCGATGCAGCAATGGTCGAAAAGATACGCACGGTGATTGCAGAACTGCGTACCGCTATCGGCAACGAGAACGAATCGTTGATGAAGAGCACCGGTGAAGAGCTCGCCCAGCTGATGGGTGAAGCATCCCAACAGGCCGCAGCTGCAGGTGATTCGGGAGCCAAACCCAAGTCAAATGACGATGTGGTCGACGGCGAATACACGGTCGATTAGCGCCCACTGAGACGGTGCACGGCACTTGCAAAAGTGCCGTGCTTTTGTATGGATGATGCAAGCAAAACTGCTGAGTACGATGCGATAGGGGTCGCTCATCTCAAGAAATCTGTCGTTGAAGCATTCTTTACTCTAGTTAAAATAACCACACGAAACAAGTGTTGTGGTATAATTACGCCAGTATCAACCGTGAGACGACGGAGTACATGGTATTGGTAGACGTGATTGTTGTGCTATGTGTGTCGCTGTATGCGGTGCTCGGATTCTACTGGGGGGCGATTCGCCAGCTTGTTGCGTTAACGAGCGTGGTGGCTGGGCTTGTGGTTACCGGTAGACTCGGGATACCGTTATCGCATTTTGTGGCGATTATTGTCCCATCTCCGCATGGTGCGCTCCTGGTTTCGGTGGTACTCTTGCTTTTGCTCGTGAATGGCAGTGCGAGTTATTTCGCGTCGGTCATTCAGCAACGATACGGACTTATTGCGCTGGGCGTCATTGATCACAGTATCGGCGCTTTTCTTGCGGTGATTCAAGCATTGGTGACGTTGGTTGCGTTGATTTTGGTGAGCATTGCGTACCCGATGGGTGATTGGCACGATGTGCTGACGGGGTCATCGGGTGTCAAGATATTGATCTATTACTTTGGTGGTGCAGTGCTGTCCTTCATCCCCGAGCCCTTGCAATCTGCATTGCGGGTCGTGGTGTACCGCTAGGTTGATTTACAAACCCCCCGCTCTTTGCTACTATGGACAGGTATAGCGGGTTATGATTGGAGCGGCATGGACACACAGGCATTGGCTCGACGCATTGTCGAACTGGCAGAAGACAAACAAGCGACCGATATCGTCTTGTTGGACTTACGTTCGTTGCGTACGTTTGCTGATTATTTCATTATTTGCACGGGTGAATCCGATCGCCAACTCAAAGCATTGCTCGATTCGGTCGAAGAGGGTGTCGCCAAAGAATTCGGGTACGAATCGATTCCCGAAGGCAAGACCGAGGCAGGTTGGGTACTCCTCGACTATGTCGATATTGTGGTACACATCTTTTCGAAGGAAATGCGTGAGTTCTATAAGCTCGAAAATCTGTGGAATGAAGCAGCGCCGCTCGTTGTTGTTCAGTGAGGTATTACGATGCAAACAGGACGTTCTCGACTGATTGACTTCAGCCTTGGTGCAGCAATTGGTGCTGCACTCGGATTGGTACTCGGTTCGCTGTTGACCTACTGGATTGGCGACGAGACCATTCGAGCACTACGGCATGGCCTACAG
>JBFYTT010000098.1:0-5998 GCA_041300425.1 Roseiflexaceae bacterium | reverse complement strand
TCGGTTCGGAGGTGCCGGCTGTCATAGGCACATCATCGGGCGCTATAAGCCGGAGTGCATAGAGCACGGCTGATTCTGTCACCGCCCGTGGTGCATTAAGTGGTCCAGCACATTGCTGAGCGGTACCCGTAAAGTCAACCAAAATATGTGTAGCATCTATAGTCAGTGCGACCTGGATTGCAATGTGCTGCGGCGAGATACCGTCATCATCGAGATATTCGACTGCAGTGTAGCGGCCAGGTGGGATCTGTGCCAACAGGAGCTCCATCTGGCGGCGACTATAGGCTATCAACGCATTTGTCTGCGCAACAAACTGCTCCACACCAATTCGTCCCAGGAGCACCAGCAGGCGTTCATGTGCAATGGTATGGCAGGCACACTGTGCTGCAAGGTCACCCCTGCGCTCGTCTTGGGTACGTGAGTTGCGTACAATCAGCGAAAAAACCGCTTCATTGCGTGTTCCGCGATCGACGAGCCGAATAGGTGGGATGATGATCCCCTCTTGAAAGAGGGATCGGCTCAACGGCATAGAGCCAGGAGTCATCCCGCCTACATCAGCATGATGTGCACGTGTCGCAGAGTACGCAACGAGCACACCCTTCCAAAAAATAGGGGCAACGGTGGTGAAGTCAGGTAGATGTGTACCGCCAGCAAACGGGTCGTTGAGGATAACCACATCGCCTTCGTTGAGTGGTGCACAATGCGCAATAGCTGCTTCGACCGAGCGCGGCATTGCCCCGAGATGGACCGGAATGTGAGCAGCCAGCGCAATCATGCGCCCAGACGCAACGAACAACGCACACGAGTAATCTCGCCGCTCCTGAATATTCGACGAAAGCGCACTCCGCTCTAGCGCGGCACCCATTTCTTCGGCGATAGCGGTGCAGCGATGACGAAAAACTTCAAGTTCACTTGCGTGCATGTGACACCTATGCAGAAGCCAGATAGTCTGCTATGATTATAGAAGATTCGTGAGTGGCTATGTGTATGAGCCCAACAGAGATGTTGGTTCCCGCACGTGACGGTGATGGTATCCGTTGTCGGCGGACGGGAGCGGCCTGCATAGTCAACTCTAGTGAAAGGCTCGTGTATGAGTACCACGACCACGCCACCTCTGCAGATTGTGCAAGGGGCGCTTGCAGCACAGGCACACGCCCGTATGGTTGCTGCTGTTCCTGCAACATTTCGTTGCGACTATGAGTATCCCACCCCATTTGAAATACTTCATTTTGATACTGATCTGCGTGATGCAGGTGTACCAATCCGACGGTGGATTCTTGGCGATGCCACGGACCCACTCGCTACTGCTTTTTGCTTTCGTGCAACATGGAACACACCCCGTCATACATTTTGGGGTAATGTACGCGTTCGGCCCGATGCAACTGGTCAGGGATACGGACAGACACTCGTGCACGCCATTGAGCAATGGGCTGCTACCGCTGGGGCTCAAGCAGTGCGCCTGATGGCACATCCTGAACCACGCCATCGGACGTTTCTCGGGCATGCCGGCTACCGCCACATCGCCACTGAGCAAATCTATCGTGTTGCGTTGGATAACATCACCATTCCGCAACGCCCCACTGCTGCAGATATCACCATCATGACACTCGCCGATTACATGGCGAGAGAGCATGATGCGATAGAGCATGCCTGCATGCTCCATGCGGCAATTTCCCTTGATGTGCCCATGCCAGATGAACCGGTCGTCACACTCAGCAAATTTCGACGGCTACTCGGCGAAGAAGTCGATCCGACCTGCTTCCTCATCGCATTCAGCGGTGACATGTTGGTGGGCGAATCTATTTTGATGGAATCAGACACGGAACCCGGTGTGATGTGGCAACATGCCACCGGTGTGTTGCCGGCATTCCGTGGGCTTGGCATCGCAACAACACTCAAACGTGCTGCCATTCAACTCGCACAATCCCGCCAGACCCGCATTCTCAAAACCTGGATGGAAACGTCCAATGCGGCGATTGTTCGAATCAATCACGAATTCGGGTTCGAAGAGGTCCGCGATGATGGAGCGACCATACATGTGTATGAGCGCCTCCTCAAACATGCCGTGGGTAATCGTTACTAAATGGGTCAAATAACCAGCGCGATGACACCGATTGTGGTGTTGTCGCGCTTTTTTGTTGAGCCCGGCGTGGCGGCACAAATACCATACGTACGAGTTTTGCGCCACCGCTCACGAGCCAATCTGCAATGCTATGTACCGTTGCACCACTCACAAATCCGGCCGCAATCGTCACACACTCGATGGGGTGTGCACCCACAAACGAAAGCACCATACGCGTGACCGACTGTTGGAGCTCAGGGACCTGTATACCGAAGTACGCTGCGATGGACTCGACCACAAAGAGCACCAACAAACACATCCAAAAGAAATACCCCAATCGCAACAGTGGAGGCACCACGAGTCCGTGACTCCAGAAATGCCGGTGGGGAATAACCATTTGATACGGTACCCACAAGACATAGAATAGCCCCCACCGCTTATGGATATGCGTGTCCATATCGAGATCGGGAGAAAACAAAATACCGGACACATTGTGCGACACAAAGACCAATGCGGCAACCATAGTCGCCCAATCACGCGCTTCAGGCGTGCTGGAGAGTATCGAATAGGTGATGGGCGTGATTATCACACTACTCGCCACCGTCAAAAAATCATGGACCGCACGATTGGGCATGGTTACCTCTAACGACTGACAGTAGGCGGGCGCAGACCACCATCCAAAACGGCAATCAATTGGTCAAAGAACGCCACAATTTGGGTCGCAGAATCACGCGCAGCTTCTTCATGGGTGCCGTACTCAGATGCAACACTTCGGTTGATAAAGGGAATCATACGCTCGAGTAATGACTCAAGAATAAACACCGTGACATTCGTGTCTATGTCGGACCGCAGAGACTTCGATTGCACTGCACTCGCGACAATCTCTTCGACGAACGTCCGCTGGATGTGGATGGCCAGCGCATGCACCGTTGACGCAGCCGGACCGGTATCTGACAAGCTCCGCTGAATAAGCGCTGTTTCGACCGGGTAGTCGAGTGCAACACTCACGGATTCTGCGAAATAGCGCCGCAACAAGACAAACATATCTGCATCTCGATACAGCGAAAGCGGGATTCTCGTCCGAAGCGCATACAACACCCGCTCGTGGGCGAGTCGCACGATGGTCACATACAAATCTTCTTTGTCGTTGAAATATTGGTAGATGCTCCCTTTGGCGATATTCAATCTGCGTACCATCGACGTGATGGACGCTTGATTGTATGGGAACTGCGCAAATTCGGTGAGTGCGTCTTGTTCTATCTGCTCGCGCTTTGTGGGCGAGAGGTTACGCCATGTTTGTTTCGGCATGTGACTCCCTAGTCATGTGCATATGCGTAGTGTACGGCGACTGTGCCACGGCGTCAATTGGGGTTGGAGCGGTTTTTAACGCAAATTCCGACGATACGCGAGAGAAATACGGTAAGATAGGTGAGAATCTGCTCACAGAATGGCATCTGCATGCACACATCGACCGTTGATCGAAACATTCGCTTCTTGGTCATCGAGCTTTTCTGGGCTGCAATTGCATCTGCTGCGTACTCTTTTGCTGCCGCGTATGTCATTCGATTAGGCGGATCGAACTTCATCGTGAGCCTCATCACGTCGGCGGCCGCTGTCGTAAACATGGTCATGACGATACCGTTTGCAGCATTGATGGAGCGTACTGCCAATCGCCGGCCATGGCTTTATCGGAGCTTGTTTATCTTTCGTGCAATGCACATCGGTCTCATATTTGTGCCGTTGTTGCCATACTGGCGTGCCGAAGCGGTCGTGGTTATTTTGTTGCTGGCTAATATACCCGTGGCTATTTTTAACACTGTGTGGTTACCGCTCTTTGCCGACATCATTCCGATCCAACGGCGGGCGCGGCTGTTCTCGGCACGCAACGTGACACTCGGGGCGACGATGATGGCGGCAACGTATGGCTTCGGGTATTGGCTCGAGAGTGATGTGAGTGCGTTCCCCGAGAACTACCAGATATTGTTCATAGTAGCCTTGGTAACCAGCATGCTGAGCACCTGGTATGTCACTCGCATGGAAATCCCTGATTCACCGGTTGATCTATCGGTTCAGAGCGACCGATCGCTCGCCGGTATGTGGAAGTTGTTCACCGAAAACAAAGCATACTCGTCGATTACCATTAATACGCTCATTCTCAACATCGCCCCATGGGCTGCAATCGCATTACAACCGATATATTTTGTGCGTGTCCTCGACGCATCTGACGAATGGCTCGGAATTTGGTTCGCAATTACCAACGGCGGAGCGATACTCGGGAATCTCTTTTGGCCCCGACTCATGGAAAAATACGGCTTCCATCGGATCATGACCATCGCAGCGCTGATTAGCTGTCTCTACTACTTCGCCATTGGATTGGTGCCAAACTTGACCGCCATTCTGTTTTTCTCGGTGTTCATCGGGATGGTCAACCCCGGCATAGACATTGCCCACTTCAATATCCTGCTCCAAGTCAGTTCGCCACAACGACGTGCATTGGCACTGGGGATCTTTGTCACCATTATGAACTTCGGGTTGATGGTGAGTAGTTTGATTGTGTCGCCCATGATTGATTGGATAGGAGCCGAGGCACTCGTCATCGGGTTGGGGGTGCTCCGACTCATCGGTGGGTTGCTGTTTGTGGTAAATCCGGTTGTACGGAACGAGAAGAATCTCAGTCACGCAGCCGAATGAACGCCGTTTGTTGGTACAATACCATTTGGCGATTGCATATGCACGCACGAGGTGAATGATGGAATATCGACGACTCGGCCGTTCTGGCCTCAAAGTAAGTGCACTCTCGTTGGGCGCATGGGTAACCTATGGCGGCCAGGTAGGCCAAGATACCGCCGAAGAATGCATGCACGCAGCCATCGAGCATGGTGTGAACTTTTTCGATAATGCCGAAGGGTATGCAGGCGGCAAGGCCGAAATAGTCATGGGCAACGTCATCAAAAAAGCAGGCTGGCGTCGTGAAGATCTCGTTGTATCTACCAAAATCTTCTGGGGTGGGTCGGGTCCGAACGACACTGGCTTATCTCACAAGCATGTGATCGAAGGGGTGAATAACGCACTCAAACGATTTCAAATGGATTATGTCGACCTAGTCTATTGTCACCGGCCTGATCCGCAGACGCCGATCGAAGAAACCGTGCGGGCAATGGACATCGTCATTCGTCAAGGCAAAGCATTCTACTGGGGTACCTCTGAATGGTCTGCAGACGAAATTCGGAGTGCATACGGGATTGCTCGTGAGTACGGGCTGACACCACCGCTCATGGAACAGCCGCAGTACAACCTCTTCCATCGCGATCGCGTCGAAAAAGAATACGCATTGCTGTATCGAGACATCGGCCTCGGAACAACCATCTGGAGCCCGCTTGCTTCGGGGATGCTCACCGGTAAATATCAAAATGGTGTCCCTGCTGACAGTCGTGGGAGTGTCAAAGGCTACGAATGGCTGCAATCGAGTCTAACTGATGCACAACGTGTGGCAGCAGTCGGACGACTCAGTCGCATTGCGGCTGATCTCGGCGTACCGCTGGCTCAGATGGCACTTGCGTGGTGCCTTAAGAACCCCAACGTCAGCAGTGTGATTACCGGCGCGAGTCGTGTCGGTCAAGTACACGAAAACATGAAGGCACTCGCAGCTGTCTCCTTGCTCACGAGCGATGTAATGGGAGCAATCGACGCTGCCCTGGCCACCGCCTAACCCCACCATTGAATGTGCTCTACCGGGGCTTTTGACCCCGGTAGAATCGAAAGAGTGACATGCGTACACCAGTAGATCTATATATTCTGCATGCGTTGCCGGGTTTTGACGCGATTGTGGCAGAAGAACTCAAACGTCTGCCCGAAAAAGCCGTCATCCAGGACCAACTCGTGCATGCTGGGCGTAATGGCATGATCATCATTTCGTACCCCGGCGATGTAGAAGAT
>JBFYTT010000006.1:0-2730 GCA_041300425.1 Roseiflexaceae bacterium | reverse complement strand
CACCTTGCTGGTGCGCTACGAAGGCCCCGAGGGCACGGTCCACACCGGCTTGCGCGTGGGCTTCCGGACGGTCGAAATCGCCGATCGGGCGCTGATGGTCAACAATCAACCATTGATGATCAACGGCGTCAATTACCACGAACACAGCGACCTCCACGGCAAAGCAGTACCACGCGCCCTGATGGAACTCGACATCCGCACCATGAAGGCCCACAACATCAACGCGGTACGAACGTCGCACTACCCCAACCACCCCTATTGGTACGAGTTGTGCGACGAGTACGGCATTGTGCTCGTAGGCGAGACAAATCTCGAGCACCATGCGCTCCTGCAGATTGCCGATGACGCCCGGGTCGCCGCTGCATACGCCGAGCGCGTGCGTAACGCCGTTCAGCGTGACAAAAACCACCCGTCGGTCATCGTTTGGTCGCTGGGCAACGAAAGTGGCCACGGCGTCAATCACGAGGCTGTGGCTGCCTGGATCCGCGCCGTCGATCCCACCCGGCCGCTCCATTACGAAGGCGCGATGAGTCCGTTCTTCAACGATAACAGCATCGCGTTCTTGCCGCCGGCACAACGCTGGAACCGCGGCAAATCCGTCACCGACATCATCTGTCCGATGTATGCCACCATTGCCGACATCGTCGAGTACGTCACCACCGTCGAAGACCACCGGCCGCTCATCTTATGCGAATACGCCCATGCCATGGGCAACAGCAGTGGCTCGTTGTCAGATTATTACGCAGCATTTGAGCGCTACAAAGGTCTGCAAGGCGGGGTCATCTGGGAGTGGTTGGACCACGGCATACGCACCATCGCAGCCGAAGGCACGCCCTCCTGGGTCTATGGTGGCGGCTTGGGCGATTACCCCAACGACGGCAACTTCGTCGCCGACGGGATGGTCTGGCCCGACCGCACGCCGCACCCCGCCATGCGTGAGTTCATGTATCTGGCCCGCCCGGCACGCGTCAGCGCAACCCCCACCGCTGGTGTGTACCGCATCGACAATCGACGCTACTACACCACACTCGACGACCTTGTCTTGCGTTGGGATCTGGTCATCGACGGCACGGTCGTTACGTCTGGCACTCACGCGGTACCACACATCGCACCGCAACAGGGTGCTGAGGTGTCACTCTCGATACCGACACCCGCCCATGGTGAGGCGTTTATCCATTTCTCGTTGCCGTGCAAAGCACCGACCGCGTGGGCGCCTGCAGGGCATCTGGTGGCCTGGGAGCAGCTCCCGCTGACCAGCATTTCACACGATCTGGACGCCTCGAATCACCACGCTGGCATGCACGTCGTTCGCGACGGCGATGCACTGGTGCTCAGCAATGGCACCCAGCGCGTCACCGTCGATGCCCGCACCGGTGCAATCATCCAGCTGGGCGCTGCGGGGAGCGTCATCAACGGGCCGACGTTGAACGTCTGGCGCGCACCGACCGATAACGATCGCCTGCAAGAGATGATGGCCCGCATGGTATTGCGCGGCTACCCGCTCTGGCAAAAACTCGGCTTGACCCAGCTCGTCCAGCGCGTCGATTCGGTCAGTGAAAGCACTGCCGGCGTGGTCGTCACTTTATCGGCCAGTGGTCGCAACCAATGGGACGATATCCGCGCCACTCTCACCTATACGCTCGACGCCGCGGGAGCACTCCATATAGCCACCCAGGTTACCTGTGCAGACGATATCGTCGACCTGCCCCGCATGGGTATCGCCTTCGAGCTGGCTGCACCATATACCAATCTGCAATGGTACGGCCGCGGCCCTGAGGATACCTACAACGACCGCAAAGCCGGCGCTTTCGTGGGTGTGTACAACAGCACGGTGGCCGAACGCTACGTGCCGTACATCATGCCCCAAGAACACGGACACACTGTCGACACACGCTGGCTCACGCTCACCGACGCAACAGGTCACGGCTTCGCAATCCGCGCCGATGGGCTGTTTGAGTTCAACGCACTCCATCACAGCGATGCAGCCCTCGAGCGTGCAGCAGATACCGTGTCGCTCAGCGCTGATGCCACTATTCACCTCAGCCTCGACGCCGGGATGCGTGGTCTCGGCACCGGTTTGTTTGTCGACACGTTGCCCGAGTATTTGCTCAACGCACGCACCTACCACTTCACCTTCTCGATTGCGCCGTTGCGCTAGGCAATAACCGCCCGGGGTTGTCCGTGACAATTCCGGGCGATTGTTCTCACACGAGAGCGCCGATTGCGCGACGACCGTGACTACATTGTCTTCGGCTCCCTCCACTCGTATGCCTGCAATCGGCACCGCATCATCCCCGACAATCGCACGTAACACCGTGTGGGCATGCGTGGTGCATGCCCACACGGTTTGTGTTGAAAACAAGAAGCTCCTTGCGGTCGCTGTGCGGTCATCAAGCCGTCAGACACCCGACGTGCAGTGACCCAATACGGAAAGAACTTCCTTTTCTGAGAATAGATGAATCCTTGGATGAGGATGAACAGATTTTTTTGCAGATTTTTTCAGCGTATTTTTCACGTTCTCTGTTGTGTGAAATACACAGAATATCCATAAAAAATCTTTCACACGTGCAGTTTTTTACTTACTACAGTCGTGTAAATCTGGCTACATCTATACAAAATAGACAACTACCTTCAGCAAGAAAGCTGTTAAGGTAGGCCTGCACATACACGATTTCAGCGCTGTTCCGCATCATGATGAGGGTATGAGCGTTTGATGATAGTGACAAAAAT
>JBFYTT010000071.1:0-5512 GCA_041300425.1 Roseiflexaceae bacterium | reverse complement strand
TCTGCCAGTGCAGAGTGAAAAATCACGCCAACTTCTATGGAGTACCAGATATTTCGATCACGTCGTATGTGTTAGATCCACCCCGTAAACGCGTCATCACATCAATGAAGCGCTTCATGACGCCATATTTGGTATTCAACAACGCATTGATTCGTACATATTCATCCGGCTCGCAGATTCGTGCAACTCCTGATAGGTGTTCGCCTAGTGCGGTACCTTGGGAATTGCAAGGCTCGATCATGACGTTGGGATTGCGGCGAATCCGCTTCACTTTGCCGGCGTTGTACCCAGTACGCACATAGATGCGGTAATTGTCATGCACAAACCACACAGTGGTAGCTATCGTCTCGCCCGATTTCCGACACGTGATCAGATTGATGTACTGATGCCTTGATACTGCAGCAAATCCATCCATGTGTATGCTCCCTGCTGAGTGCTCATGCTGCATTCCTGTTCTCCATGACGGGCAGGCATCATGGAATGTGCGATTTGATGCTGTTCGAAAAATGATGCGCGACCCGTGCGTACGGCAACGGACCGCCGTGACCGACATACCAGCGGGTGGGCGCATGTGTCAGTAAGCGCGCAATACTCTGATGCACATCGTTCCAGTCATCGACGAAGTAGTGATAGTTGGGCTGTTGCGGCCGCAGCACACCACCCATCCACCCGCCCATCATCACATCACCAACGATTGCTTCACCGTTGCCGAGCAAAAGGGATAGCGACCCTTTGGTGTGGCCTGGGGTGAAGAGCACCTGACCGTCGATGCCGTATGCACGGAGCGACATTTCCTCGGTGAGTACGATATCGGGCGTTACGGGATCGAATGGTTTGACCAGCATGGCTGCCACCATGCGTGCTTCCATATTGCGTGGCTTGACGACGCCATTTGAGCCCGTGACGAGGTTGGTGGCATCTGCGTGATGGATGGCCACTGGAATACCGTGGCGGTGCTGCAATATGCTGGTTGCACCGGCATGATCGATATGCCCGTGCGTGTGCACGAGCAATGAGACGTCGCGAGGTGCAAGACCAGCACGGCTGATGGCACGCTCAATGGCATCTGCATCGCCAGGGAATCCAGCATCGACCAAGATAGCTTGTTGATCGATGACCAGATAGGCATTGGAATAGCGCAGGGGAATCTGAATAACGCGCATCATTTCGTACTCCGTGTTGTGTGCATTACTGCAAATGCGTATGCGTTTTGTACCATGCCACTGTATGGGCAATCGACTCGAGCATTGGTGTGGCCCGCATGCCAAATGCTTTTTCGAAGCGCCGAGAATCGACCACAAACGGCTGCTCAAACTCATACATCATCTCAACTGTTTCATGGGCAGCCGGAATAACCCACCCCGCAATGCGCATCATGGTCCGCCCCATGGCCTGGAATCGCGGTTCCACGCCCATCTCACGCGCAATCATCTTCACCATCTCGCGCTGGGTGATATCTGGGCGATTATTCGGTACATGCCATGCATGACCATCGGCCACATCCGACTCAGCCACAATAACCATTGCCCGGGCAAAATCAGGGATGTAGGTGTGCGTGTGAGGCACATCCACATGACCGATGAGATTGGCCGCTTTGCCCTTCAACATCGGGACAAAGGTGCGCTCACCCATCACTGCACTCGTCAGCCCCCATGGGCCAAAGTAGTCTGACCCACGCACACTCGTGACCCGCACATGACCTGCTTGATGTGCTGAAAAAGCCTCTTGACTTATTTCACTGCGCACCCGCCCTTTGCGCGTATGTGCACGATGCGGTGTTGCTTCGGTGAGTGGCGCGGATGCGATGCCGTACATGTACATGTTTTCAACGAGCACTAACTTGGCGTTGCTCCCCGTCATTCCATCAATAATGGCCCGTTGTAATGGTGGAAAACGTTCGACCCACTGATGATACGCAGGCTGCGCCGTCTGATACACCGCACATGCGTCAGTGGTGACAGCCCGCACCTGGTTGGCGTCATACAAATCGGCAGCCACGACCTCAACCCCATCCGGTAGTTCGGACATGAGTCCTGACCGATTGACCATGCGTACTGATGCGCCGCGAGTGCACAACTCGTGCATCGTGGCACGCCCAATCGCACCAGTCCCCAATACGACATGCACATGCATATGCTGCTCCTCTCACGCCGTACGATCTACGCAGGCTCGTTTGCCTTAAGTCGATTACGTGCCGTGTTGCGGCGCCCCACCGCCTCCACATGCTCCATGGCCGCGCCCAATCCGAACCGTGGCATATTTCCATACACGCACTCATACTGATTCGGATTCACCATGTAGGTCTCGTGCCAAATTCCCACTGAGCCGTCAGCCCCCACCGTCTGATGAAAGCGCCTCCAGGGTGCCACATGCGGGTCTGACGGGTTACGCGCAAAGGCTTCGAGGTCATCGAATGAGCGCCAGTACTGCACCAAAATCGGGCCGCGCATATTCCAGAAAAACTCGCTATGCAAAAAGCCCTTCTCGGGATGCGTGTATAACGTGCGCATCATTGGTCCCATGGCACTTGCCACCGGCACCCATTTATCAAAACGCCACCACGTGTTGATGCGCATGCCGATCAAGAACACGACAAACGGCTGATTGGTTAGGGCGGTAAACCGTCCAGGAAAGATCGTACGCATGACTCCTGATTTCTCGATGAAAATGCATTGCATGGCCTCGTGCTGATACTGTTTGTCACGTTCACCATGCTCATACGCGGATACATGAATGACGACTGCATGCCATCACCCGCGTATTTGTTTGTCAAAAGAGCGCGAAGACCACGTATGACTGAGTACGTTGATGCATACTGCACGAACCACGTGCATTCGATAAATTTGTCTATCGGTTCAACTCCGCGCCGTGGTAGGTTGCGCTACTCGTCGTGACCGAATCAGCAACCAGATGCCCACTGCCATAAACCAAAATTGAATCAAGGTGGTGCCGAGGAACACCACGATGAAGTCAGGCGCAATCCCGATGACTTCGCTGGTAGTGGCAATCAACCAGAGGGCGGCAATTACACCAAATCCCACGAGCCACTTGGGCATCGATCGATCCTGTACCCAGGCCACACAGAGTACGAGTACAGCGACCGCTGCAAACAACCCCACACCCAATACTTCACCTATCGTGCCACCGTATGCGTTCATCAGGTCAAATGCCAGACTGATGGCATACCGCTCTTGGTCGGTAGCAGCTAACTCCCAGGTTTTTGCCAGTTGTGGCGCAGGAATAAGCCAACGTATGATCCCGATAGAGCGCGCAACGGTTGACGCAATAGCAAAACCAACAATGATGCTCATTACATTTGCCATCGATTTGCCGGTACGTAATTTCGCTAACAGGACAATAGTGACGGCAAACAGCATGGAGTAGACCAAGTACGCACTATACCCGAGCCGTACAGCTGACTCCTGCTCAAGCAAACGAGGCAGAGCCACCGACGCCGAATCACCCAAACTCGCCGGCCAACCAATCGCTTGACCGAGCACAATGGTGGGGATGAAGATGAGAAGCCCCTGCACGAGACTCACGACTCCTGTCAGTCGCCACGACGTTTGTGCATCAGCATTCATCACTGTACCTGTCATGACATGTTCCTTTCTGACGTGTAGCATTGCACCTGAAAACGCAATTTTTCTGACTAGCTATGCACAAGAAATTGCTTTTCAATCGCTTCCATCTCATAGACAAACAACCCATCACCGGTCCTTCCGAATGCTGGAATAGCCCTGGCAATCTCGAGCGACACTAACCCGTGCACCCGCCCCCAAATCATGATGGCAACCGTCAACGCCTCAGGCATCTGCGCCCCGGTATGCTGTTGCCATACCGTAAACATGGGCAATTCCACCGGCATCACCGTTGGGATAGCAACGGAGTTGAGCACGTTGGTTGCACATGCCTGATCAATCACGCTCACCAACGCACGTAATGACCGCCCTGCCACCGGTAAGACTTCGGGTGGTGCCTGATACCCCGGTATCGGTGTGCCGAAAATCAGTTGATAACGCTGTGGCATCGCATGTGCCCAGGCCCGATATGCGATACCTGTTGCATGCAAGCGCCCGCGTATATCATCCTGCGGCACACTATCACGTGCGGCTAACTGGTAATCCCCAAGTGATGTGTATGCGTCAATAATGAGCGCCGTTACCAATACATCACGGTCTGCATAGTGGTTATATATCGCCGGCGCACTCACTCCTATCGCGCGCGCAATCGCCCGCAACGACAACTCGGCAGCCCCTACATCAACCATCTGCTGCCAGGCCACCTCCTTGATTGCTTCCCGGATATTGATGTGCTGTGCCTGCTTTGTGGGTCGTGCCATATCCTACCTTCGTATATTTACACTGTAAATATACACTGTTAGTTTATTGAAGTCAAGAATGAAATCACGGCGGAGTACCCGTTGATTTCTGGTCGTGCATGTTGGTAGATGAAATTGTCACAACAGGTGCGATACACCACTGCGCCAGTGTTTGAAGCCCGTCAGTGGTATCGCCAGGCAGTGCGGGTGAAGCTGTTGAAGCCATGCATGATTCTGTGCAAGCAACGCGCGATGTGAAAGGAGTCGTGATGGGTTACAACAAATGGCTGTCGTACACGGGTGAGCACGAGCAACAAATCTTGATTGGGTGCGTTCGTGCCGGATGGGGTTGGGTTGATTGCACAAGAGCGGCTGTGTTGATGCCGTGATTTTGTCGACAAAATCATCGAAGGCATGCGCAATCGTTTGCAACGCCCTGCATCCCCACAAAGACCGACCGCAGCTTCTTGCCGGCAGTGAAGCAGGGCCTGGTGTCGTACGCTGACTACGTCGTGTGCTTGTCTGCGATTCCACTGATGTGGTTGTGTTGCGGAGGCAGCGTGAGGTACCGTTTTTGTGCAATCGCAGAGAGTGTCTCTGGGCAAACAATGCCGATTGACCTACGGTGCTGCCGCTTCGATGAGTTTGGTATGGTTGAAGCAGAGTTTGGTCATGATCTGCCTTTCGCTTGGCTAGCTGTGCGTTTCATGGCGAGTGCAAGTGCGGATGCAGGCTGCATCAGCACATCACCATGCCCGGGAGCAATCCAGCTGGGTTGCAATGCTGTCAGCAATTGGACACTCTGATTGGCAGCTGGTTTGCTCCATGTGGCAGTAGCTGGGAACGGGAACCGCCACGACCATTCACTTGCACCCGTAACGCCACCAACGGTATGCAGGGCGTCGCCGGTGATCATTCCCATGTCCCGGGTATCCACAAAGCTCACATGACCAGGGGTATGGCCAGGGCTAGCAACCACCTGCAGCGAGCCAACCATATCTCCCGCTCGGATCAGGCGTGTGGGGACGGTGTTCACCCGATTGTATCCACCTCGCAGCGGAAAGTGTGCCTCTTCCGCATCGAGTTGCTTGTCACCGGCCAAAAATCGTGCTTCGCGGGCACCAACCACAAACTCCGCATCGGGGAGGAGTTCGCGCAATCGATCAAAACTCCCGATGTGATCCATGTGCC
>JBFYTT010000063.1:0-3617 GCA_041300425.1 Roseiflexaceae bacterium | reverse complement strand
CTCTATGGGATGCAACCGACAAAGGAGTCCCGATGAAGACGAATCCTCTCCGCACCACGGTCGTCGGTAGTTATCCGTTCCCCGCCTGGCTAGAACACGCAGCCGAACACCTGGGGGACTTCGGACGTGATGATATTGCTGAATTGCAGCGTGACGCTGCCATGATTGCCATTCAGGATCAGCTGGCTGCCGGACTCGACGTCATCACCGACGGCGAACAGACCCGCTTTGATTTCAATTTGTCATTCTATGGCTATATCGAAGGTATCGCTCGAGAGGACGCCGGGGCGCGTCGCTACGGCCCGCCCGCCCACGACCAGCGTGGCAAGCATCAGATTACGGGCGAGTTGCGTGCACCGCGTGGGCTTGGTGTCGTCGAAGAATACAAACGCCTCGTAGCCCTTGCGCCTGCCGGCCCAACCCTCAAGGCGAGTGTGCCTGGCCCATACACGTTGAGTGGTCGATTGCTGCCCAATGCTGATTATCCGAGCCGCTATGCGTTGACCGAGGCGCTCCTCCCGTTGGTACGTGCCGAACTCGAAGCACTGGTGGCTGCTGGATGTACCGAACTCACCGTCGACGAGCCGTCGATGAGTTGTTATGCCTTCAAAGAGGATACCGTTCGACTCGTCGATATCTTCAATCGCACGGTCGCGCCGGTCGTCGGTAAAACGCGCTTGTCGACCCACCTCTGCTTCGGTAACTTCAAAGGCCGTGCAGTCGGGCCGCGCCAGTACGCACCAATGTTCCCGGCGTTTTATGCAATGACCGTCGACGAAATGCATCTCGAAATGGCCAGTCGCGAGTTTGCAGAGCTCGAAACCATCGCCACCCTCGCCGAACACTACGATGTCGCGGTTGGGATTGTCGACGTCAAAAGCTACTACATCGAAACCGCAGACGATATTGCACGCCGTGTCCGTGCCTGCTTGCGTTATGCACCGGCGGACCGATTGGCGTTTGCCCCGGACTGCGGTCTGAGCCAGACTGCGCGCTGGGCTGCCAAACAAAAGCTGGTCAACATGGTCGCCGGCGTTCACCAGGTGAAGCGCGATTTGGGATTGGCCTAGTCACGACAGGAGCAAGCGATGAACATTACCATGCTCGGTGCCGGCTTGATCGGTCGGAACTATACGACTGCCTTACATGCTGGTCGGAGCCGTGACCGTGTGACCGCTGTCTATAGTCGGACCGATGCGGCGGTGCAGTCTTTTGCACAGGAGTTCGGTATCCCCCATGCCACAACCGACATGCATGCAGCTATCATGGATCCATCGACTGGGCTGGTGGTAATTGGGTTACCCAATCATCTCCACGAAGAAGCAGTCATGGCAGCGGTTAAGGCCGGCAAAGGGGTGCTCTGCACCAAACCGTTGGGACGGACCGCTGCCGAGGCATACCGGATGCTCCAGGCAGTCGAAGAAGCGGGCGTTTTTCACGGCTACCTCGAGGATCTCACCTATACCCCCAAAACACTCAAAGCGTTGGAATCGGTACGGGCAGGCGCAATCGGCACGGTGCTGTGGGCACGGGGCAGCGAGAAGCACCCCGGACCGCATCGGGCGTGGTTCTGGGACAAAACCCAATCGGGCGGCGGTGCCATCATCGATATGGGTTGTCACTGCATCGAAATCTCACGCAATTTCATCGGTAAAGATATCCGTCCCGTCGAAGTGATGTGTTGGGCAGACACCCAAGTCCATCCCATCGAAGCAGAGGATCATGCCGTCGGTATGGTGCGCTACGAAAACGGCGCCATGGGTCAGTTCGAAGTGAGCTGGTCGTTCCGCGGCGGCATGGATCTGCGTGATGAGGTAGCTGGCACCGAAGGGACCATTTGGCTCAATCATTGGCAACGCACGGGGTTCGAACTCTATACGGCGACCGGTCAGCAAGGCTACGTTGCCGAAAAAGCCGAAGGCGACACGGGTTGGATGTTCCCCGTCGGTGATGAACAAGCGGCACTCGGGTTTACGCCCATGTTCCATGACATGCTCGATGCCTATGAACAACAGCGTGCGCCGATGGAGACCTTCTACGACGGGTATGTGGTCAACGCCATCATGGACGCTGCGTATGCATCGGTAACGTCGAAACGCTGGGAGCCCGTACAATTGCAGACCTGGCGCGGCCGCGTTGATACGCCGCATGTTTCGGTCCTGCGGCGGTACGACAACGAGCATGTCCTCATCAAACAGGAACGCATGCCAGACGGGGCGCTGCATATCATTTTGCGCAATACCGTGACTGGGGCGTTGGTAGAGCGCGTTGAGCGGTAGGAGTGCTATATGATTGTCCCCGCCGCGCGCGATGCAGCGTTTGTTGCGCAGGTACAACGCGCGATCGAAGATTGCGACGTCCTGACCATCTGGTGGCTCGGGCAGAGCGGTTTTCTGGTGCATTATGACGGTGTCTGCATTGCGTTGGACCCCTACCTGTCGGATTCGTTGACCGAAAAGTACGCACAGACAACCAAACCCCATGTGCGCTTGTCTGAACGGGTCGTCGATCCCCTTCTGCTCGACATGGTCAGTTTGGTGACCTCGAGTCATAACCACACAGATCACCTCGATCAGCAGACATATACGGCGCTCGCAACAGCAAATCCCGCGGTGCGATTAGCATGCTCTGCGGCAAATGTGGCATTTGCCGCAGAGCGGATGGGACTCGCACCCTCTGCACTCATGGCGTTGACCGAGGATGTTCCGCTTGTCCATGGCCCATTTGTCTTGCATGTTGTGCCGGCAGCACACAACGAAGTCACTCGTGATGCAGCAGGCAACCTTGCTGCGATTGGTCTCGTCATTGAAGTCGCCGGCAAAGTGCTGTATCACAGTGGCGACACGTTGCGGTATGACGGCATGGCAGAGCAATTGCGGCGCTGGCGTTGTGATGTGGCACTCTTGCCTATCAATGGGAACGATCCTGCACGTGGGGTCGCCGGCAATATGTCTGCGGCAGAGGCTGCTGAACTGGGCCGTGACATCGACGCGCACGTCGTTGTTCCGTGTCATTACGACATGTTCGCCTTCAACACCGCTGACCCGCTGGAGTTTGTGCGGGCGGCAGGCTCACGCGGCCATGTGATGCGTTTAGGAGAGTCGTTGACTGTACGGTAGTTGAACCTCTATACGTTGTTCGTTGCAGGCACGCATCGTACAGGAGTTGACATTTGGGCAGCGGGGGGTGTGGGTGCCGCGGCATGTAACGAATTTCATCAGCGGTTTTGTCTTGCTGCGCAGTGTCGTTGTATGCGGCATCGGCGCAGTTTTTTGGGCAAGCATGGGTAGATGTTTGGATCTGGGATGAAGAGTACCCCTGGTGTGGAGCGCAACGGTTCTCGTATGGTGCTGTTCCGATTCGGAATTTCTTGCCTACGATACAAGGTGTTATGCGACACGTGCAATAATACTCATGAACAGAGAGATGGATATCGCCGTGCGTAGAGATTTTGGGTGTCGTATCAGCTTGCGATGCGTACTTCCATAAGCGGTATAGCAACTCCGTGGATACACCACCCTCCCCGGGTATTCGACTTTTCGCAACGACGATGATTGAGAGCACCGTGCATGCAGCCTCCCCAGCCCAATCGGCCGCTCCGGCTCGCAGGCCTAACC
>JBFYTT010000057.1:0-5084 GCA_041300425.1 Roseiflexaceae bacterium | reverse complement strand
GGTTATTTCGCCCGCGTTGCAAATCTCGACGCGCCCCGAACTGCGTGCCGACATGATACGTGTCTTTGGTGCAGAGATTGCCCCCCAAATCGACCAAATCCAGACCCGAAACTGGCTCACTGGCGAAGTCCCGCCCAGCGCCAGTGTCGACGCACTCGCATTGAGTGAACAGTTCACGCGGACCTTGACGCTCGAAAACCCAATCGAACTGCTTGTCCGTACCAGTGACACTCCCCGCTACCAGACCATCGCAGTCAAGCGCGATATCCCGCGGACGATTGCCATGGTACTCAAAGAAAACGCCGCAAACATGCCCGGTGTTGTCATCGAACAAGACTACCGGCGGCGCTACCCGCTGAGCAACGATATCCAGTCGTTGTCACATGTGCTGGGCTATATCGGTCGCGTCGGCTCGTGTGAGTTAGTGCGGCAGAATCCTGCCCGGTCGTGGGTCGCTGGTCTGCTCGATTCGATTGGTCATGCCGTCGAATGTGGCATTTTGCAAAAGAAAATCAATCCCTACGAGCTTGGGATCCCGCGCTATCTCAATGACGACCGCATCGGCAAGAGCGGTATCGAGTCGAGTTACGAAGAAGAAATGCGCGGCCAGATGGGCATCGAAGCCGTCGTCGTCGACACGATGGGCCGACCCGTGCGCGCAGCGCAGGTGGTCCAACCCACCCGCGACGGCGAAAGTGTCATCCTCACCATCGACATCGAACTGCAACGCAAAGTCGAACTGATCTTGCGCAATTGGATCAACGAAGCCGAGCTCCGCCGGGTCAATATGTCCGAGCGCTACGCCTACAAACGCAACTACATGCCCTTGCAGAGTGGTGCGGCGGCAGTCATTGAGGTCAACACGGGCCGTATTCTGGCGATGGCAAGCTGGCCTTCGTACAACAACAACATATGGGTTGACCCCACCCGTGCCGACGAGTTAGCGAACCTGTTGAACCCGCCCCCCGCCCAAAAAGCAGAAAACCAGCGGCTGGCGCCGTTGACGAATCGGGTCATCTCTGGGCAATATCCACCAGGGTCGACGCTCAAGCAATTCGATGCAGTGGTAGCCCTCCAAGAGGGTGTCATTGGTCCCACGACCCGCATCCGTGATCCTGGTTCGTTGATCCTCAAGGACCAGTACGTCGAAGAACGCTTCTACCGGTTCGTCAATTCGACGCCCCGCGACAATGGCTGGTTGGATGTGACTGAGGCGCTCAGCCGTTCGTCCAATATTTTCTTTATGACGATTGCGGGTGGCAACAAAGAAGGCGTCGTCAATCTCAATCCCAACGAACAGACAATCCCGCAAGGATTGCAAATAAACCGTCTGGCCCAGGGACTGAGTCTGTTTGGCTTTGGTGAGGTGACGGGGATCAAACTATATGGCGAACAACCCGGGCGGGTGCCAACCCCGGGTTGGAAGCAACAGTTCTTGCGTGCCGCCTGGACCACCGGCGATACGTACAACGCCGCCATCGGTCAAGGCAACCTCGAAGCGACACCGTTACAATTGGCCGTCGCCGGAGCCGCTATCGCGAACTCGGGAACGGTCTATCGACCACAGATAGTGCGTGCCATCATCGGCTCCGATGGCAAAATCATCCAAGAAGTCCAGCCCGAAGTCGTACGCACCCTTGCCTTTGACCCGGCACATTACGAAGTCTCGCGCCAAGGGATGCGGCGCTCGGTGGTCGAAGGCGCGAATATCGCTGCCCGTGAAGAATGTTCGGGGATCCTCATTGCAGGCAAGACCGGTACGGCAGAATTTGGGCCCGAAATAACCGCCAAAAACCCCAATGGGGTCGGTACGGTGCTGGTACGCCAGAGCCACTCGTGGTTTCTTGGTTTTGCGCCCTATGACAATCCAGAAATAGAAGTCATCTTCCTCAGTGAAGGGAGTGGTGATATGAACGACGGTTCGTCGACCATTGCCGTACCCGCAGCGACCCAGATAATGCAGGCATACTTCGGCATCAAACCACCACAGCCGTTGCCTGCACAGTGCCAACAAGGAATGCCTCCGTTGCCCACCAACAGCGACGAAGAAATCATTGATCCTATCAAGCGTGCCGATCGGCGTGCGTCATAAAATCCCGGTTATTTGGTGTGTCCAAATAAGGTCGCAATGGTTTTTCGTAGAGACGACTCCGCCCACGGGGTCGTTTTTGCGTGGGTGGCAGCAGCCGCCGCAAAGGCACTGGGTGTGCTGGCCGGCACAACCACCGGTTTGGGTAGACGGCTGATGCCGTTTTCTGCTGATGCGGGTACGACATCCCAGAGCACCGGCCGCTGAATGGATTGCTCGCCCCAACCGTAGTGACGTGCCAACACCTGCATATAGCGTGCGGCCGAGTGGCTGAGGGTGTGTGAGCGTTCAATCAAGGCGCGTGCCTGCGCCCCAATGGTGTTGGCGAATGCCGGATGTTGGCGGACGAGAAAAGCACAAGCGGTCAGCATATCGGTTTCGCTGTTGTCCAAGGGGATGTGCATGGCGCAGTCTGTGGGAATTTCGAGGAACGAACCACTCGCGCTGATTGCCGTTGGTTTACCCGCTGCCAATAGCCGCAACAAACTCGCCGATGTCTCTCCCGCAGTGGGGTGGCGCAGGTTGATGCACAAATCTGCCGCTGCGACGTATGCCCCAAAGTCCTGGGCCGATACATACCCCGTCACATGCACGCACTCCGAAGTACCGGTACGTCGCACCAATGCTGCCAGGGCGAAATTGGGCGACACGCTGCCCACGATGATGTAGTGTGCGTTGACTCCGGCGCGGCGCAGGTTGCGCACCACGCGGAGCACCTGCTCGACCCGTTTGTAGGGATTGACATGGCCAAACGACGCAATCACAAATGGGTCTGGGCCGAATTCGAACTGCGCGCGGAGCGCCGCTGCATCGGTCTGCGGCAACACTGGCACTCCCATGGGCACAACAGCCGCCGGGGTAGCCGGTGCGATGCGCGCACTATGGTCGACAACATATTGACTGTGGCTGATGAGCAGTTGTGCGCCGTTGAGCACCGGTTGGCAGAGGGGCATGTCGAAGACTGCGTCGTCGAAGATGCCCTGGAGCATGCGATCGGCGATGTGTGTGCCGTTGCCTCCATAGTATTGGGCAGCCAACGCACGGTACCCGTCGATGTCGTGGCGATGGACGGCATGATACTGCAACATAAAGTGGTGCAATACCAAATCGTGTAGGACCACCACTCCCGGGGTTCGTTGGGCTGCATCGTAGATACCAAAGTGGGCGGGGCTATTGCCCATGTGGTACAAGACTGCGTCGTACGGCTGCTGCTCGTGGTCGTGCGCGAGCGCCGACAGTGGTCGAATGCGCAAATGTGTCGCAAGGGACGCATTGGCAGGCACCACACCGTCGTCGATGTAGAGCGTAATGTCGACATATTGCGCCAGATATGGCAAGAGTTCTTCGGAGTAGTCCGAAATGCCCGAGTGCACCGGATTAATGGGACTGCAGTAGGCGATACGGCGCATGAAAGCCCTCCGGAACGGTTGTTGGTGACGCCACCTTGCGACGAGGTACAGCGCCGTGTAATGCATAAATCGTGTCTATAGTATCCCATACAAACGAACAATTCTCCGTTGGTATGCTACAATTTAGCCATGAGTCAGAATGAGGGTGTATGGAACACGTAGTCGAACTAGTGCGCTTTCTATTTCTTGGCATCTTGTTAATCGGCGGTGGCTACGTCGCATATGTGTTAGGTCGCCTGGCCTGGGACAAAGGCCGCACTCCGAAACCCAAGGATCAGGCATGACGATTCGTCTGTTCCATTGCTCCGATGTCCATGCAGGTCCACCGTTTGATCCCGTGGTTGCCGAGCGCGTTCTGGTCGAAGCGCATGCATATGCGCCCGATGTCTTTGTGGTATCGGGTGATTTTGTGCAACGAGCAGATATCCCCGCACAATGGGCGACGATCACCGATTGGCTCAAGCGCGCACCACAGCCGCAATTCACGGTACCAGGCAATCATGACGTGCCGTTGTTTCATATTTGGCATCGATTTTTCGATCCCAATGTTTTTTATCACCAGCACATTCATCACGATGTCGCTCCGGTATTGCATCTCGATGGTGTCAGTCTAATCGGCGCCAATAGTACGCATGGCTGGACCATTGACGGTGGCAATCTAACCAAAGCCGAGCGTGATCAACTCAAGGCAAGCGCTGATTCGTGCCCCCCCAACAACCGTCGTATCGTGGTCATGCACCATCATTTGCTGACGCCGCCAGGACTCGGTCGCCGCAACGGGGTACGTCAGCCGATGATGATTGCGCGCCTCTTCGAAGATGCCAAAATCGACGCCGTGTTGTCTGGGCACGTCCATCTATCGTATGTCGGTCACACACGCGATCTGGTTCCGACATTGCGTCATGGCAGTATCATTTGTCAATCGGGGACGACCACTTCACGCCGTGGGAAAGGCCGCGAAAAGCACCAGTTCGCCTACAACACCATCGAAATCAGCGGCGACCGGATGTCTATTCGGCGCCATGTCTACGACCCAGACACACAGATATTTGTGGAACACGTCGCACATCATGAGTACTTCAAACCGTGGTAAAGGGTTAGTGGCGTGACAGCACCGAGCGAAGACCAAATACTCGTGTCTGCCGCACTAGCGGGTGACAACGATAGCTTTAACCAACTCGTCGAGCGCTACCAAAATCGCGCCTACGGCTTGTGCTTTCGTATGCTCGGCGATGCAGATGCGGCAGCCGATGTCGCCCAGGATGCGTTTATTTCGGCCTACCGCCACCTGCCGTCGTTGCGTGGCGAGTTCCGTCCTTGGTTGATGCGTATCGTGGCGAATGCGTGCCGGGATGTGCTGCGGTCGAACAAACGCCACCCGAGTGTGTCACTCGATACAAACCCACGCGACGAAGACGAGTCACCGGTATTACAGATTGCTGACACGACGCCCAACCCCGAAGAACATCTGATGCGCGCGGAGTTGCACCGGACCATCTCAGTGGCACTGCTACAAATCCCGCTCGACCAGCGTACGGTGGTCATTTTGAGTGATATCGAAGGTATGTCGTACGACGAGATAGCAG